>JASJAL010000373.1 GCA_030067055.1 Kiloniellales bacterium
CGAGAAGGGCTCGTCCATCAGGACCACCGGCCGCTCCTCCATCAGGGTCCGGGCCAGGGCGCAGCGCTGGCGCATACCGCCGGAGAGAGCCGCGGGCAGGGCTTCGCCTGAGCTTTGCAGGCCAACCCGCGCCAGCAGTTCCGCGGCGCGATCCCGCAGGGCCGACGTCACTGCCTCGCCGCGCAGGCGCGGCCCGAGCAGCAAGTTGTCGCGGACCTTGAGCCAGGGCAGCAGCAGGTCCTGCTGTGCCATGTAGGCCACCCGACCGGTCAGGGGTTGGCCGGCACCGTCCTCGACCCGGCCTTCGGCGCCCTCGGCCAAGCCGGCGATCAGTCGCAGCAGGGAAGACTTGCCGACCCCCGAGGGTCCCAGCAGGCAGGTGATCTCGCCGGCCGGAAGATCGAGTGACAGGTCTACGAAGAGTGCCTCGCCCTCAAAGCCCAGGTGGGCCTCTCGCAGGGCTATCGAGGGGGCGTCCGGCTCGACGGGTGGTTTCATCCTTCACGCTCCCTGCGCCAGCATGACCTGGATCAGGTTTTAGGGGTCGTCCTGGGTTCCAGGACCTCTCAGCCGATTGACCGGCTCCCCCGGTGGCAGGCATGACTATAGGCAGCCCGGGGCTCAGAGAACAAGCGGAGCCCAGAGTCGGCGGAGGGACTGCGAAGTGTCGTTGCAGGGACAGACCGCGTGGCCGGAGGCCGCCGGACTCGAGCGCCCCAAGCTGATCGGCAGCGAGATCTACCGCAGCTCCTCCTACGGCGGTCGCCACCCGCTTTCGATTCCCCGGGTCTCGACGGTGATCGACCTTTGCCGGAGCCTGGGTTGGCTGCCGGACGCGGCCTACATCGACAGCCCGGTCGCTACGCCAGCCCAGCTGGCGCGCTTCCACGACACGGACTACGTTACGGCGGTCCGGACCCTGGAGCGGACCCAGGCCGCCAGCGAGGTCCAGCGCCGGCGCCACAACCTGGGCTGCAACGGCAATCCGGTCTTCCCGGAGGTGTTCCGGCGGCCGGCCACGGCCTGCGGCGGCTCGATACTCGGCGCCCGACTGATCCGCGACGGCGGAACGGTCTACAATCCCGCCGGCGGCACGCACCACGGCCGGCCGGACCGGGCCAGCGGCTTTTGCTATTTCAACGACCCGGTCCTGGGGATCCTGACCCTGCTCGACGCCGGCCTGGAGCGGGTGCTCTACATCGATGTCGACGCTCACCACGGCGACGGGGTCCAAGACGCCCTCAGCGGCGACGGCCGGGTCCTGGTGGTCTCGCTACACGAGGCCGGCCGCTGGCCGCTGCATCAAGGCGGGCCCTATGGCTCGGTGACGGATCTCGGCGGCGGCTGGGCGCGCAATCTGCCGCTGCCGCCCGAGACCAACGACAGCGAGTTCGCCTTCTTGATGGAGACTGCGGTGCTGCCGCTGGCCGAGAGCTTCGCGCCCGACGCAGTGGTCCTGCAGGGTGGGGCCGACGCCCTGGCGGAGGATCCGCAAAGCCGCCTGGGACTGTCGAACCGGGCGCTGTGGGACGCCGTGGAAGCGGTCTCTGGCCTCGCCCCGCGGCGGCTGGTGCTGGGCGGGGGCGGCTACAATCCCTGGTCCGTGGCGCGCTGCTGGAGCGGGGTCTGGGCGCGGCTCAACGGCTTCGAGATCCCGGAGCGGCTGCCGCCGGAGGGTGAGGCGGTGCTGCGCGCCCTATCCTGGCGCCACAGCCGCGGCCGCAACCCGCCGGAGGCTTGGTTCACCACCCTGCAGGATCCGCCGAGGCCTGGTCCGGTCCGCGACGAGGTCCGGCAGCTCGCCGCGGCCCTGCCTGGCCTGGGATAGCCCTTGCGCAGGGCTTCGCTCGGCGATATGCCAGGGGCATGTCCGCAGCTTGCCACGCCCTGTCCCGCATTCTTCTCCTGGTCGTGCTGATGGTGCCGGTCGCGACGCGGCCGACGTTTGCAGAGATCGAATTTCCGGAGGGGGATCTGGCGATCGTGACGGCGGACGGCGCGCGCCACGACTTTCGCATCGAACTTGCGGTGACCCCGGATCAGCGCGCGCAGGGCCTGATGCACCGAAAGGCGCTGGCGCCCGATGCGGGCATGCTCTTCGTCTATGCCCGGCCGGGGGAAGTGGCGATGTGGATGAAGAACACGCTCATCTCCCTCGATATGATGTTTATTTCGGCGGAGGGAGAGATCGTCAGGATTGCCGAGCGGACGGTGCCGCTGTCGCTGGCCACGATCGAGTCTGGATCACCGGCCAAGGGGGTACTCGAGGTTCCCGCTGGAACGGCTGCCAGGCTCGGCATCCGACCCGGTGACCAGATTCTGCATCCGGCCTTCGGGTCTAGCCCCTAGCAACCGCACTCAACAGCGTTGGGCTCAGGCCTCGGGCTCGAGAGCCAGCTTCTCCATCATCCGCCAGCCTTCGCCAGCGGCCACCAGGCAGCTCATGCCCTGCGGCGAGGTGATGATGATCGACCAGGTCTTGCCTTCGCCCGTGCTCAGCACCTCGATCAGGCCACCATTGTGGGTGACGCCGAGCGCAACCGGAGCCTCGCGATACTTATCGGAAAGCTGCTTGATCACGCTGTCGCGCGTGTTGCACTGGGGCTCCGCAGATGCCGCGGAGGCCGAGAGGGCGAGGATGGCACCGGTGGTGATAACCGTCTTCCACATGGGAGACCCCTTTCATGGGCAAGGGTTTTTCCGCGGCTGTCGGGCCAAGCGTGGCTGGCTGTCCGGCCGGCTCAGGGGTCGATTGTCACTGGGAAGACTGAAAATCGGATTAATTTTCCCTAAAGAAAGTATTAACCATGATTAATCGCAGTTTCTGTCACATTTTCAGTTACTTATGCTTAGTGTCCTAGCGCTTTCGGGCCAGGCTGAGACCGTCACTGATAGGGACCATCGAGAGCGAGATTCGGGGGTCTTCTCGCAGCCTGAGATTGAGGGCGCGGATCGCTTCGGTGTCCGGGTCCCGGGCCGCCGGGTTGGCCACGGCGCCGTTCCAGAGGACGTTGTCGATCGCGAGCAGGCCGCCCTGGCGCAGCAGAGCGAGGCAGCGCTCGTAGTACGCCACGTAGTTCTCCTTATCCGCGTCGATGAAGGCGAAATCGAAGCTCTCGGCGGCACCTGCGACCAGCAAGCCGTCGAGGGTGTCGAGCGCCGGGGCCAGCCGCAGGTCGATCTTCTCCGCGACCCCGGCCTCGGCCCAATATCGCTGGGCAACGGCGGTGGTCTCGGGCTCCACGTCGCAGGCGATGATCCGGCCGTCGGGTGGCAAAGCCAGGGCCATGGACAGGGCGGAATAGCCCGTGAAGGTGCCGATCTCCAGGACCCGCTTGGCGCCGGTCAACTCGATCAGTAGCGCCATGAACTGGCCCTGCTCGGGCGAGATCTGCATGCCGGCGTCGCCCCTCCGCGCCGTTTCCTCGCGTAGCCGTGTGAGCAGGTCAGGTTCGCGCAGGGAGAACTCCAGCAGGTACCGGTGCAGGTCTTCGGTTAGGGGGGTCGGTCGGTAGGACATCGCTGCTCTCTGCCAAGGTTTAAAACCTGTACCGGGCCGCTGCCAGGACCCGACCGGAAAGGCCTGTCCAATGAATCACCGCGGCCAGGCTGCTGCGCAAGGGCATTTCTGGACAGGAACAAAACAAGAACATAGACTGCTGACGAGACCCAGTGACCTGAATCGGAACTTTGGAGACCCAGGCGAGACCATGGGCGACAGGAATCCACCCAAATCCCGAAGCGTGGCCGCGCGGACCGCCGAGACGGGTGCGCTGAAGATCCTGCCAGCCACGCCGGCGCGCTGGACCGACTTCGAGGCGCTGCTCGGTCAACGCGGCGGATATGGCGGCTGCTGGTGCATGCTGTGGCGGCTTGAGCGCAAGGACTTCGAAGCCCAGTCCGGAGCCGGCAACCGGGCAGCGATGAAAGCGCTCTTCGAAGCCGGGGCGGAGCCCGGGTTGATCGCCTACGACGGCGACCAGCCGGTTGGCTGGTGCTCGGTCGCGCCGCGGACCGACTTTCCGCGTCTCGAGCGTTCCCGGGTGCTGCGAGCGGTGGACGATCGGGAAGTCTGGTCGTTGTCCTGCTTCCTGATCCGCAAGTCGCATCGCAACCGCGGGGTCTCGCGCGCGCTGCTGGCCGCGGCCTGTGACTTCGTCCGGGCGCGGGGCGGCCGCATTCTCGAGGGTTACCCCATCGATCCCAAAACCACGCCCTATCCGGCGGTCTATGCCTGGACGGGGCTCGCCTCGGCCTTTCGGGCCGACGGCTTCGAAGAGGTCCTACGTCGCTCGGAAACCCGGCCGATCTTCCGCAAGCGGCTTTCGCCCGATTGACGCGAATGCGGAGCCGGTGTCGCTATCCGGTAGGTCTCGCCGCGCGCAGGGCGCGCTCCAGGTCGCGCAATGCCAAGCGCAGGTGGATCCGGCTCGCCGCTTGCCGGGCCAAGCGGTGCCGCCGCCGATGATAACCGAGGGCGAGCAGAGCCAGATCTTCACCGGTCCCGTCGGTCGCCGCGCGGGCCCGGCGGGTCTCGGCACAGCTGCTGCGGGCCTCGCGGCGCGCCACGGCCATCAGGCCTTCCAGCTGGAGCAGGCGCTGCCTGAGCGGATCGCGGTTCCGCAGCCGGTCTCGTAGCACCGGCGGCAGGGCATCGTAGCGTAGCTCTTCGGTCAGGTCGGGAGCCTGTTCGCAACCGACCGGGCCGCGATCGGGGATAATATCGCACATCATCGAGAGAACGTACGATATTATCATAGCGCAGTCAAAGGCGCTGTCGTGCGAAATCTCCGTGCGGCGACCGACTTTCGAAGCCGAGCCGGGGCTGGCGCGGCCTCAGGTCCATTGCCAGCGACCGATGACCCGGCCGTTGACGGTAACGTCCTCCAACGGACGCTCGTAGACCGCATAGTCGGCGTTGGCGCTGATCAACCTAACGGTCGCCGGATCGGAATAGGGGATGACCTCGAGCCGCTTGATCACCAGGCCGAAACCGTCCCAAACGATGAACACGCCGGGCGGCGAGGGCAGGCGGTCGTCGGTGTTGACCAAGACCCGCTCGCCCGGCCGGAAATCGGGCACCATGCTGTCGCCGTGGACCCGGATGATGCGCAGCGAAGCCGGCGCCGCTTGGGTGTGGCTGCGCAGGAACTCGAACGGGATCTGCCATTCGGCGATCATCGCCTGCGGGTCCGCGAGGTCCGGAATCGCGCCGCCTCCAGCCAGGGCTCTGACGTCGAGCTCGGGAACCGGGGCCAGGGTGGTCGCGGCCTCGGCGGGCCCGATCCGATGCCGCTGCGGGGTTCGCTCGGCACCGGGCCGATCGGACACGCCCGGCTCGCTTGCGAAGAGGGCCCGCGTCACCCCGGCGAGGGCAAGGACGTCATTGCTCGTGATCGCCGGCTCGCCTCGGCCGACCAGCACCGTCTCCAGCTGCTTGGCCAGTTCCAGCGGCAGGTAGGGCTTGCGGTACTTGTCCTCGTAAGAGGCATAGGTCGAGGCCGGCCGCTCGATGGCCGAAGCCACTTCGCGGACCGAAAGCCCGCTGCGTTCGCGCAGGCGCTTGAGGTCTCGGGCTGCTGCCGACGTTTCTGCCATGGTCGCCATCTTGTACGACTTGAACACACATTGCAACACGAAAATATCGTTGACACGAACAGCGAAAAAATCGTACATTCCGATCATGATCTCAACATCTCATCGCCGAAGGGAACGCCGCCGCCGAAGGTCGCGGCGCCCGCGCAAGCTTCTCAAGGGCATAGCCAGCAATCTGGTCCGTCACCCGCACTATCCCTGGTTGGCATTCGATCCGCGTGGCGTGGCCGCGGTGGAGGCCAGCCGCGACCTGCAGAAGAAGCCCGGCCTCTTCGCTCCCAGGACCCCGGCCCATGCCGACTAGGTTGCGGGCCTTTCTGGCCCAGCAGCGCTCCCGTGGCATGTCCGATCAGGCGATCCGACGGGCCCTGAGACTCTCGCGCCAGGAGGCTGCCGAGGCCGAGCTCTTCGGCCCGAAAGAGACGGTTGGACGGCCAGCCGATGGCAGAGATAAAGCGCCCGTCGGTCCGAGGCGGCGGTCATGAGTCCGCCGTCAAGTGGCGCCAGGACCTGGGTTTCCTGGCCGGTGGCCGCGCGCCAGGGCGGCCGGCTACGCCGGCGGGTGGAAGTTCGGGACTGGGAGCCGCCGCCGGAAGACCCGATCGACGAAGCGACCGGCGAGCCGCTGATCTGGCAGCCGGGCCACGTCCGTGCCTGGATCCGCGAGGCCATGGAGACCCTGCGGCGCCTGCCCCTGCCCAAGGACGGCCTGCCCCGCCGGCCCAGCAGCCACATGCCCGATGTCCTGCACGAGTTCGTCGAGGCCTACGGTTACGATCGAGGCCGGGCCCGGGAACCGGTGTCGCGCCGCGAAATCGGCCGCCTCGACCGGGTCCTCGACTGGCTGATGTGGCTGGATGATCGGGAGGAGGCCGTGGTGGTCACCGGGCTGGCCCTGGGCCTCAACCTGCGCGCCGCTGGCCGCCTGGTCGGCCGCAGCCACGAATGGTGCCGGCGGCGCGAACGGGCGGCGGTCGAGGAGATCGCCCGACGGCTGAACCGGGCCCGAAGGCGCAAGGCCGTCTTGTGATCGGGGTCGCCGGGCGATTCCGGCCGAGCGCCCCTCGGG
>JASJAL010000070.1 GCA_030067055.1 Kiloniellales bacterium
GGCGAGGACGAGGAGCTGAAGGTCCAGAACCTGGCCAGCTACGACTTCAAGGGCATCGACATCGTGCTGTCCTCGCCGGGCGCCAAGGTCTCGGCCGAGCACTCGCCGCGCGCCGCCAAGGCCGGCGCGGTGGTGATCGACAACACCTCCCACTTCCGCATGGACCCGGACGTGCCGCTGGTGGTGCCCGAGGTCAATCGCGACGCCATCGCCGCCTACACCCGGCGCAACATCATCGCCAACCCGAACTGCTCGACCATCCAGATGGTGGTCGCGCTCAAGCCCTTGCACGACCTGGCCGGCATCACCCGCGCCGTGGTCGCGACCTACCAGTCGACCTCGGGCTCGGGCCGGGACGCCATGGACGAGCTCTTCAATCAGACCAAGGCGATCTACGTCAACGATCCCATCGTCAAGGAGAACTTCACCAAACAGATCGCCTTCAACGTCATCCCCCACTGCGACGTCTTCATGGAAGACGGCTCTACCAAGGAAGAGTGGAAGATGATGGTCGAGACCAAGAAGATCCTCGACCCGTCGATCAAGCTGACCGCGACCTGCGTGCGGGTGCCGGTCTTCATCGGCCACGGCGAGGCGATCAACCTGGAGTTCGAGGCCTCGATCTCGGTTGAGGAGGCGCGCGCCGCCCTGCGCGAGGCCCCGGGTGTCACCGTCATCGACCATCGCGCCGACGAGGGCTACGTCACCCCGGTCGAGGCGGCCGGCGACGATGCCGTCTTCGTCAGCCGGCTGCGCGAGGACCCGACGGTTGAGAACGGGCTCAGCCTATGGGTGGTCTCCGACAACCTGCGCAAGGGCGCGGCGCTCAATGCGGTGCAGATCGCCGAGGCGCTGATCGAGGACTACCTCGAGCCGGGCCAGCACGCCGCCGCCGAATAGGCGCCGGGCCGGCTGCCGGGCGGCGGGAGCGAGACGGGGAGATTGATTTTCCTACTTGTTCACCGCCGGATGCGCGGGATAAGGTCAAGGGCTTTGCCCGAAAAAAAGTGGGGCCACCTGAAAAGTGGCCCCAAAAGGGGAGGCAAAGCCATTTCGGAAGCAGGGCAGCCGGCAACATGCTTGCTGCCCTGCACCATTTCTAGCGTAACCCAATGTTGCTTGGAAGCCTTTTGTTGCTGCATCGCAACAAAGTGACGTGAAGCCGGGGCGGATCTTTCGCTTTCTTTCCGCGGCGCACAATTCCTGTGCAGCTGCTTGCGCCTGCGCACAAGCGCGCGGCACCCATTCAGCTGAGACGCTCGACTTCGAAGGTGACCTTCGGTGCCAGCAGCGCCGCCTGCGCGTCGATCAGGCGCAACTCGCGGCTTTCGGCGGCCTCGGTCGTGCTGAGGATCGCGAAGATCCCGGCGGCGGCGTTGGCCAGGGCGTCCTCGACCGTGCAGTCTTTCAGCAGGTGGGCGAGGAACAGAGCGGCCACGGAGTCGCCGGCGCCGTTGGGTGCCGGGTCCAGCGGCAGGCGGGGGGTCGCGACCCGGAAGGCCGCGTCCGCGGTGACCGCCAGCATGCCGATCTCGTCGTAGGCGGACTCCGGATGGCGCAGGCTGGTGACCAGCACCGTCTTCGGCCCACCCTGCTGCAGGTTGCGCGCGGCCGCCAGCGTGTCCTCGAGGCTTTCGATCCGCTGGCCGGTCAGCTGTGAGAGCTCGAAGAGGTTCGGGGTCATGATGTCGGCCGCCGGCAGCGCCCGGTCGCGGAAGAAGCGGGGCACCGATTCGTCGACGTAGAGTCCTCGCCCCAGATCGCCCATCACCGGGTCGCAGCAGAAGAGGGCCTCCGGGTTGGCCGCGCGGACCTCGGCCAAGGCCTCGAGGATCACCTCGCCGACCGCCGGATCGCCCAGGTAGCCGGACAGCACCGCCTCGCAGTCGGCCAGGACCCCGCGCTCGGCGATGCCCCGGATTACCTCGCGAATCTCCTCGGCCGGGAAGGCCCGGCCACGGCTGCTCTCGTAGCCCCTGTGGTTCGACAGCTGCACGGTCATGACCGGCCAGACCTCGAAGCCGAGGCGCTGCAGCAGGAAGACCGCGGCGGCGTTGCCGACGTGGCCGTAGGCGACGTGGGATTGGATCGAAAGAATGGCCATAGCGGTCGCCTCTCTGCCCGGCCGCGTTCTTGCCAGGCGGCCCGCAATGGTTATAGTCCGCGCCGGTTTCCGGCGACAGACCCTTGGGCCTGTGCCCAGAGCCGGGCCACGCAGCCGATCACACGGGGGAGAAATACATGGATGCGACTGCTCGTCCGCGCCGCAGCGTGCTTTACATGCCGGGCTCCAATGCCCGGGCCCTGGAGAAGGGGCGCAGTCTGCCGGCCGACGCCCTGATCCTCGACCTCGAGGACGCGGTCGCCCCCGACGCCAAGGAACAAGCCCGCGGCCAGATCGCCGAGGCGGTGACCGCCGGCGGCTACGGCCGGCGCGAGCTGGCGATCCGGGTCAACGGCCTGGACACGCCCTGGGGCCGGGACGACGTCGCCTCGGCCGCCGCCTGCGGGCCCGACGCGATCCTGCTGCCCAAGGTCGAGACTGCGGCCATGGTCGCCGAGCTGGAAGCCCTGATGGCGGAGGCCGGCGCGCCCGAGCACACGGCGATCTGGTGCATGATGGAAACCCCGCTCGGCATGCTGAACGCCAAGGAGGTCGCCGGCGCCTCCAGGCGGGTCGCCTGCCTGGTCATGGGGACCTCGGACCTGGTCAAGGACCTGCAGGCCGCTCACACGCCGCAGCGCCTGCCGGTGCTGACCTCGCTCTCGCTCTGCATCCTGGCGGCCCGCGCCTACGGCCAGGCGATCCTCGACGGGGTCCATCTGGACCTCCAGGACGACGAGGGCTTCGTCGCGTCCTGCGTCCAGGGCAAGGAACTCGGCTTCGACGGCAAGACCCTGATCCATCCCAAGACCATCGCCGCGGCCAACGAGGTCTTCGCGCCTTCGCCGGCCGAGGTCGAGCAGGCCCACAAGATCATCGCCGCCCACGCCGAGGCGACGGCGGCAGGCAAGGGCGTCGTCGTGCTCGATGGCAAGCTGATCGAGAACCTGCATGTCGAGGCGGCGCAGCGCACGGTCGACCTGGCCGGCGCCATCGCCGAGCTGGAGTCGGCGGCCGCGGAATGAGCAAGACCAATCCGGGCAACTTCTTTGAGGACTTCCAGGTCGGGCAGGTCCTGACCCACGCCACCCCGCGCACCGTCACGGCGGGCGATCAGGCGCTCTACACCGCGCTGACCGGCGGCCGCTTCGCCCTGCAGTCCTCCGACGAGTTTGCGCGTGCGCTGGGCTACCGCCAGGCGCCGCTCGACGATCTGCTGGTCTTTCACGTGGTCTTCGGCAAGACCGTGCCCGACGTCTCCCTCAACGCCGTGGCCAACCTCGGCTACGCCGACTGCCGCTTCGGGGCGCCGGTCTATCCCGGCGACACCCTGTCGACGGTCAGCGAGGTCATCGGCGTCAAGGAGAACTCCAACCGCAAGACCGGCGTGGTCTACGTCCGCTCGACCGGCCGCAAGCAGGACGGCGCGGTCGTGCTCGACTACGTCCGCTGGGTCATGGTCGCCAAGCGCGATCCGGCCGCGCCGGCGCCCGAGGCCGTGGTCCCCGACCTTCCGGAGGGTGTCGACGGCGCGACGCTCGCCCAGCCCGAGGGGCTGGACTACGGCCGCTACGACTTCGAAGCCGGCGGCGCGCCCCACCGCTGGGGCGACTACGTCGCTGGCGAGAAGATCGACCACGTCGACGGCATGACCCTGGAGGAGGCCGAGCACCAGCTGGCGACCCGGCTCTACCAGAACACCGCCAAGGTCCATTTCAACCAGCACCTGGCCAAGGACAGCCGCTTCGCCCGGCGCCTGGTCTACGGCGGCCACGTGATTTCCCTGGCCCGGGCGCTGAGCTTCAACGGCCTGGCCAACGCGGTGCGCGTTGCGGCGATCAACGGCGGCCGCCACGTCGCGCCCTGCTTCGCCGGCGACACCCTCTATGCCTGGTCCGAGGTCCTGGAGACCGCCGAGCTGCCGGGCCGGGCCGACCTGGGCGCCCTGCGCCTGCGCACGGTCGCCGCCAAGGACCGGGGCTGCGCCGACTTCCCCCTCAAGGACGTCGAGGGCAAGTACGATCCTTCGGTGTTGCTCGACCTAGACTACTGGGTGCTGCTGCCGCGCTGACGCCGGGGCCGTTTCGGCCGCTGGAGCGCGGTTCAGATTGACTCAACCTGAACCGATCTGGATCTAGCCGGCGCGCAGAAATACGAAGCGCCGGGGCTGTGACGGGAGACCCATCACCTGCGCCCTGGAGGAGGGCACAACCCCGACGCTTCAGGAACCAGCAAGCCGGCTCCGGCCAACGAGAGTGGCGGGACTTTCGACCGTCACGCGCCGGCAATCGGACCTGGCGACCCCGACAGCGGCAGCGGTGCGGACGCTGGTCCCCGAAGGAACCGCAGCCCCACCTCGGAGGGCGGTACCGCGACGCGCGGCGCTTCCGGCGGCGCCCCCGCACCGCAGCCTTGAGGACGAGCCTCGCGGCGGCGGCCGGTTCGCCTTGGACGGTCCGGCGACCCAACGGGGCAAGCCCCGATCGACACCGGACTGGCCTGCCGAACCCTGGCGATGGGCCCGAAGGACCCTCGAGGATGTCGGCGGGCCCGGGTTCCCGAAGGATCCCGTCGCCCCTCGGAGCATCCGTCCCGCGCAGGGAGGGTGGATGCCCCGGCCGAAAGGCCGATGATGCGCAACGGCACCTGATGCCTTCCGAAGCGACAGCGTCAACCGGCGGGCGGCAAACGCTGCCTTGCAGAGCCGTCGGATCGCGACAAGGGGCAAACCCCCTATCGGGACCGGATGACAGCCCCTGGGGAACCTCGGCGGGCGTCGGCCCTTCGAACTAAGTCCGCAAGACCATCGCGTCGCTTGCGGCCCCCCAGCACTCTCGTGTGCAGGGACAGCGTCGCGCGAATGGTTAACGCCAGCAAGTCGGAAAACCGAGGAAATCGGCAGTTTTCTGTGTATAACGCCGGCCGCCGTGCACAGAACCTCAACATTTTTTCCACGGAACTATCCACAGGTTTTGGATTGTCTCGCTATCTCAAGACGATGCCTTGGGCGCATCTGAAGGCACGTTTCTGCGCGCAAATCTCGTCGATTCTTTTTCTTTTTCCTCCCGCCGCTCGACTCGGCCGCAAAAGCCCGCTCGCGTTGACGTAACCGGGAGCGGCCATTAAACCATTTTTGTAGCCGGGGCGTAGTGCAGTGCAACAACCGATGGCGAGGCCCTTCCGATGACCACCCAGAACCGGCCCCTGTCGCCGCACCTACAGGTCTACCGGCCGCAGCTCACATCGATGCTGTCGATCACCCACCGCCTGACCGGTGTCGCCCTGGCCATCGGCACCTTCCTGCTGGTCTGGTGGCTGGTCGCCGCGGCGACGGGACCCGAGGCCTACGCGACCGCCCAGGCGGCGATCTCCTCGGTGATCGGACGGCTGCTGCTCTTTGGCTGGACCCTGGCGCTGTTCTATCACCTCTGCAATGGCATCCGGCACCTCTTCTGGGATGCCGGCTACGGTTACGAATTGAAGTCGGCCTATGCCTCGGGCTGGGCGGTCATGGCGGGGTCGGTCGCGCTGACCCTGCTGGCCTGGATCTGGGGCTACGCTGCGCTGGCCGGCACTGTCGGAGGCGGATCATGAGCCTGCGCTCGCCGCTCGGCCGGGTGCGCGGCCTCGGCACCGCCAAGGAAGGCGTCGGCCACTGGTGGGCGCAGCGGCTCACCGCGCTCTCCCTGATCCCGCTGAGCCTGTGGTTCTGCGCCGCGATCGCGAGCCTGGCCGGGGCGGACTACTTCACCTTCCGCGCCTGGGTCGGCCAGCCGATCAACGCCGGACTGCTGATCCTCTTGATCGTCGCGGTCTTCTATCACGCCGCCTTGGGGGTCCAGGTGGTGGTCGAGGACTACATCCACGGCGAGGCGCGAAAACTTGCCGTCCTGCTGATCACCAAGGCCCTCGCCATCGTACTAGGATTGACGGCGTTGCTGTCCGTGCTGACCATTCTCTTTCGGGGCTGAGCCGGGATGACCAAGGCATACGACATCATCGATCACACCTACGACGTCGTCGTCATCGGCGCCGGCGGCGCCGGCCTGCGCGCGACGCTGGGGCTGGCCGAGGCCGGCCTGAAGACCGCCTGCATCTCCAAGGTCTTCCCGACCCGCAGCCACACCGTGGCGGCCCAGGGCGGGATCTCCGCCGCGCTCGGCAACATGGGCGAGGACGACTGGCGCTGGCACATGTACGACACCGTCAAGGGCTCCGACTGGCTCGGCGACCAGGACGCCATCGAGTACATGACCCGCGAGGCGATCCCGGCGATCATCGAGCTCGAGCACTATGGCGTGCCCTTCAGCCGCACAGAGGCCGGCAAGATCTACCAGCGCCCCTTCGGCGGCATGACCACCCAGTTCGGCGAAGGCATCGCCCAGCGCACCTGCGCTGCGGCCGACCGCACCGGCCACGCCATGCTGCACACGCTCTACCAGCAGAGCCTGCGCAACCACGCGGAGTTCTTCATCGAGTACTTCGCCATCGACCTGATGATGGACGACGAAGGCTGCCGCGGCGTCGTGGCCTGGAACCTGGACGACGGCACGATCCATCGCTTCCGGGCGCAGATGACCCTGCTCGCCACCGGCGGCTACGGCCGGGTCTACTTCTCCTGCACCGGCGCCCACACCCAGACCGGCGACGGCAACGCCATGGCGCTGCGCGCCGGTTTGCCCTGCCAGGACATGGAGTTCGTGCAGTTCCACCCGACCGGGATCTACGGCGCCGGCTGCCTGATCACCGAGGGCGCCCGCGGCGAGGGCGGCATCCTCAGGAACTCCGAGGGCGAGCGCTTCATGGAGCGCTATGCGCCCTCGGCCAAGGATCTGGCCAGCCGTGACGTGGTCAGCCGCTCCATGACCATGGAGATCCGCGAGGGCCGCGGCGTCGGCGCGAACGGCGACCACATCCACCTGCACCTGGAGCACCTCGATCCCGATCTTTTGGCCGAGCGCCTGCCGGGGATTTCGGAATCGGCCAAGATCTTCGCCGGGGTCGACGTCACCAAGGAGCCGATCCCGGTGCTGCCGACCTGCCACTACAACATGGGCGGGGTCCCGGCCAACTATCACGGCGAGGTCCTGACCACCGCCAAGGCCAACGGCGCCGATACGTCGACAGTGTCCGGGCTGATGGCGGTCGGCGAGGCGGCCTGCGTCTCGGTGCATGGTGCCAACCGCCTGGGTTCCAACTCCCTGCTCGACCTCGTGGTCTTCGGCCGCGCCGCTGCGCTGCGCTGCGCCGAGGTTGTCAAGCCTGGCGAGAGCCACCGGCCGCTGCCCGACGACGCCGACGAGGTGGCACTGACCCGCTTCGACAAGCTGCGCCACGCCGACGGCGCCACGCCGACGGCCGAGCTGCGCCTCGACATGCAGCGCGCCATGCAGACCCACGCCGCGGTCTTCCGCACCGGCGAGACCCTGGACGAGGGCGTGCAGAAGCTGGACGCGGTCTGGGAGCGCCGTCCGGACGTGAAGGTCGCGGACCGTTCGCTGATCTGGAATTCGGACCTGGTCGAGACCCTGGAGCTCGACAACCTCATGGCCCAGGCCATGGTCACGATGAAGTCGGCGGCCAACCGGCAGGAAAGCCGCGGCGCCCACGCCCGCGAGGACTTCCCGGACCGGGACGACGAGAACTGGATGAAGCACACCCTGGCCTTCCTCGACGACAAGGGCCGGGTCGACTTCGCCTACCGCTCGGTCACCCTCCAGCCCATGACCAACGAGGTCCAGTCCTTCCCGCCCAAGGCGCGGGTCTACTGAGCGGGGAGACGAGCTGAGATGGTCGAATTCGCACTGCCCGCGAACTCCAAGATCAAGGCCGGCAAGGCCTGGCCGAAGCCGGAGGGCGCCCAGCAGACCCGGACCTTCAAGGTCTACCGCTGGAACCCGGACGACGGCGCCAACCCCCAGGTCGACAGTTACGAGATCGATGTCTCGGACTGCGGGCCGATGGTCCTGGACGCGCTGATCAAGATCAAGAACGAGGTCGACCCGACCCTGACCTTCCGGCGCTCCTGCCGCGAGGGGGTCTGCGGCTCCTGCGCCATGAACATCGACGGCAGCAACACGCTGGCCTGCACCAAGTACATCAGCGACGTCTCCGGCGACGTGAAGGTCTATCCCCTGCCGCACATGCCGGTGGTCAAGGACCTGGTGCCCGACCTGACTCAGGCCTACACCCAGTACGCCTCGATCGAGCCCTGGCTCAAGGCGACCACCCCGGCGCCGGAGCGCGAGCGCCTGCAGAGCCCGGAAGAACGGGCCAAGCTCGACGGGCTCTGGGAATGCATCCTCTGCTTCTGCTGCTCGACCTCCTGTCCAAGCTACTGGTGGAACGGCGACCGCTACCTGGGCCCGGCGATCCTGCTCCAGGCCTATCGCTGGATCGCCGACAGCCGCGACGAGTTCACCGGCGAGCGCCTGGACCAGCTGGAGGATCCCTTCCGGCTCTACCGTTGCCACACCATCATGAACTGCACCAAGACCTGCCCCAAAAGCCTGAACCCGGCCAAGGCCATCGGCGAGATCAAGCAGCTCATGGTCCAGCGCAAGGTCTAGCGGCGCGCCCGCGAAGTCGGCGCCCCTAGCACCTCTGGCTCTCGCTCAACGTCATTTAAGGCTTCGCGTTCCTGGCTGCCTACCGTCTGGCCGTCGGCGTCAGCCGCTCGAAGCCGCTCCGGACCTTCGAGGGCGGGCGCGGCTTTTGGCCCCACTGAATTTACGGCATCGGCCCTTCCCGTAGCACCGATCGGCTGCTAGCCAGTTGGGATCTGGCAGTCTGGAGGGAGCCATGTACGTACCGGAGGTCTTCGGCTTGGACGCGGCGGCGGCCGGCGCTCTGGTCCGCGACAACAGCTTCGGCCTGCTGGTCACGGTCTCGGCGCAGGGCCTACCCCAGGCCTCGCATTTGCCCTTCCTCTTCGAGGCGCCGACGGGCGAAGCGGCCGGCGAACCGCAGGGCCGGCTGCTCGGGCACCTGGCCCGGGCCAACCCGCAGTGGCACGACCTCGCGGCCCTGGCTGCCGCGGACGGCGAGGCCCTGGCCATCTTCCAGGGCGCCCACGGTTACGTCTCGCCGTCCTGGTACGCGCCGGGTCCGGCGGTGCCGACCTGGAACTACCTGGCCGTCCACATCTACGGCCGGCCGCGGATCCTGGAGGCGGAGCCGGAGGTCGCGGCGATCTTGGACCGCCTGGTCGCGGCGCACGAGGCCGGTGCCGCCAAGCCCTGGTCCCAGGACGGCCAGGACCCGAAGTATCTGGCGCGGATGCGGCGCGGCATCGTCGCCTTCGAGATCCCGGTCGCCCGGATGGAAGCAAAGGCCAAGCTCAGCCAGAACAGGTCGGCCGCCGACCGGCGTCAGGTGATCGAGGCCCTGGAAGCGGCGCAGGATCCTGAGGCTCGGGCGCTGGCCGCCGAGATGCGGGACAAGGCTGCGGAGCCGCTCTGAGGCTGGGTTCGCCAGTGGGGCCTGGGGGTCGTTAGCCCTGGGTTAAGCAATCCGGGGTATGAGTTTGGTCTAGGATTGCCGGCCGGCGCGGGCCGGAGGCCGCCGCGGACCGACCTGCCATGCCAATTCGCCTGAAGCTCCTGATCGGGTTCCTCGTCGTCACAACGATGGCGGGCTTTCTCGGCGCCTTCGGCGTCTATTCCGTCGCCGCGATGGGCGAGCTGGCGATCGAGACCTACGACCGCCCGCTGATGGCGATCAACCACGCGCGCGCTGCCGAGACCGACTTCAACCGCATCAAGGCCAGGATCTCGCCTCTGGCGTCCAAGGCCAGAAGCGCGCCCCTGGCGTCTTCGGTCGTGACGGCCCCGGACGCGGCCGAGCTGGAAGAGCTGTTCGAGAGCTTCAGGGACAACCTGGATATCGCGATCGAGCGCGCGCTGAGCGCCGAGTCCCGCGCCGCCGGCGAAGCGGTCCTGGAGCGGGCCGGGGGTTGGCAGGAAATGAGCCTGGCGATCCTGTCGGGCCGGGGCTCCGACGCCGTGGTCCACAAGGCCGCGACCGATGCCATCGAGACCGGATTGGGCGAGATGGTCGAGACCATGGCGGCCGAGGGTTTCGACTTCAGGTTCACCGCCCAGGCGCTGGTCGAGCGGCAAGCTTGGATCATGTTCGGCGCCGTCCTGGTCACTGTGATCCTGGCGATCGGCCTGGCGCTGCTGATCGCGAAGTGGATCGTCACGCCGCTGAAGCGGGTGATCGAGGTCTTCGATGCCCTCTCCAAGGGCGATATCGCGGTCGAGCTCGAGGTCGCGGACCGGGGCGAGGTCGGCCAGCTGGCCCGAAGCGTCCAGGCCTTCCGCGAGAACATGGTCGAGGTCGAATGCATGCGCGCGGCCCGGCACCAGGAAGAGAAGGATCGCCAGGAATTCGTCCGGCGCGAAATGCTCGCCCTGGCCGATACCCTGGACGACAAGGTCCAGTCGAACGTCGGCGAGATGGTCCAGGAGATCGATCTTCTGAACCGCCTGATCGTCGATATGAAAGAGGCCGCCACCCACGTGAAGGGCCAGAGCGTCTCGGCGACCGCCGCCGCGGGTCACGCCGCGGCCAACGTCCAGACCGTGGCCAGCGCCGCCGAGGAGATGGCTACGACCAGCGAAGAGATCGGCCGGCAGGTGGACCAGTCCACGCAGATCACCGCCCAGGCGGTTCGGGACGCCGAAGCGACCAACGATACGATCAAGGGGCTGGCCGAAGCCACGAACCGGATCGGCAGCGTGGTCGGCTTGATTTCCGACATCGCCGAGCAAACCAACCTTCTGGCGCTCAACGCCACGATCGAGGCCGCGCGCGCCGGAGAGGCCGGCAAGGGCTTCGCCGTGGTCGCGGGCGAGGTCAAGAGCCTGGCCACCCAGACCGCCAAGGCGACGGAAGAGATCACCCAGCAGATCCAGAGCATCCAGAAGGTCACCGACGAGTCGGTCCAGGCCATCTCGCAGATCGGCCAGACCAACCGGAACATCAGTGAGATCACCGCGGACATGGCCCATGCCATCGGCGAGCAGCGGAAAGCCATCCGCGAGATCGCAAAGAACGCGCAGAAGGTGTCGCAGAACGTTCAGGACGCCTCGCAGAGCATCACCGAGGTGTCCCAGTCCTCCGGCGATTCGGAAAGCAAGGCCGAAGAATCCGTCACGCGGGCGGATGTGGTCGCCAAGAGGTCCAAGGATCTGCAGCAGACCTTGGTCACGATCGTCCGGGAATCCACGGCGGGCAACCGGCGCTTCCACGATCGCAAGGCGGTCCGGATGTCGGGGCGCGTCCGTATCGGCTCGCAGTGGCGGGACTGCGAGATCCTCGATATCTCCAGGGGCGGGATCCGCCTCTCGCCCAACGACGAGCTGCGCATGCATCAGAGTCTCGAGATCGAGATCGAAGGCCTGGGCGCGCTGCGGGGTACGGTCACCAACATGACCGACCGCTTCTGCGGGATCCGCTTCGAGCTCGCGCCCGAGCAGGTTCCGAAGGTCCACGCCTTCGTCGATCAGCTCCGGGCCGCCGCCTGATTCTGCGATTCCTGACCGGCGGCCTCGCGCAGCAGCCAGTCCTTGAAGGCCGCGACCTTGGGCAAGCGCGCCGTGGCCGGCGTGGTCACCACGAAATAGCAGAAGTTCAGCTGCACGCTCATCCCGAAGGGCCGGACCAGGCGGCCGGCGGCGAGGTCGTCCGCGGCCAGCGCTTGGCTGCCGATGACCACGCCCTGGCCGTGAACCGCGGCCTGCAGGGCCAGGTTGGTGTGCGAGAAGCGCGGGCCGCGGGAAACGTCGACCACCTCGTCCAGTCCGGCTGCCATCAACCACAAATTCCAGTCGCCGGTTTCCTTCATGAAGGGCGTCCAGTCGACGTGCAGCAGGCTGTGGTGGCGCAGGTCCTCCGGCGTCTTGAGCGGTTGTGGGCCCTCCAGGAGGGACGGGCTGCAGACCGGGAAGATCTCCTCGTCGAGGAGGCGGTCAACCTCCAGGCCCGGATAGTCGCCGGCGCCGAAGCGGATTCCCAGGTCGATGCCCTCGCGGCGCAGGTCGACCACCCGGTCGTTGGTGTCCAGGCGGACGTCGATCTCCGGATGCTGCGCCTTGAAGCGGCTGAGCCGCGGCACCAGCCAGGAGACCGCGAAGGAGGGCAGGACGCTGATGGTCAGCAACCGGTCCGGCAGCTCGCTGCGCATCCGCTCGACCGCGTCGCCCAGCAGGTCGAAGGCCTCGCGCAGGGCCGGCAGGCCGGCCTGGGCCGCGTCGGTCAGGAAGAACTCGCGCCGCACCCGGCGCAGCAGGGGCACGCCGAGGTCCTCTTCCAGGGCCTTGATCTGGTGGCTTACCGCGGCCGGGGTGACGTGCAGCTCCTCCGCCGCCCGGGTCAGGTTGAGATGCCGAGCCACCGCTTCAAAGGCCCGCAGCGCGTTCAGGGATGGCAGTCGCATGCCCGCCTCGTTTTAGATTTTCTAAAGGCTAGAACTAGAAGAAATCGATTTCAAGGCCCCAGTCTGAGGCGCAGATTCAATGAAAGCATTCGATCTGGCGCCCAGTCGTGGGCCCAAACTTTGAGAACAGCTAAAGACTATGCCGAGACCGGAGATCCAGCCATGACCGACCTATCGCTCCGCTTCGTCGATCCCACCATGCCGGGCCTCAGCGCCCGTGACCTCCTGGCCCGGGCCGGCCTTGCGCTCGACGCGACGGCCGAGAACCTGGCGGCTTGGCGGCGCGCGCTGATGATCCAGCGCGACCTGCGCGACCTCGACCCCGAACTGCTGCGCGACATCGGCTTGGACAACAGCCGGTCATAGCAGACTGCCGGCGGGCGGCTTTGGAATTGGCCTGCGTGCCCGGGTCGGGCAGCATGGCGCCATGTCGAAGACGCTCTCCAGGGGCTCGCGATTTTGGCTCTACGCCTTTCTGGCCGCCGTCCTGGTCGGGCCCGCGGCGCTGTTCTTCCAGCAGGACCGGCGGACCACGAGCTTGGCTCGCCCGGCCTTCGACCTGCAGGCGCATCGCGGCGGCCGCGGCCTGATGCCCGAGAACACGCTGCCGGCCTTCGCCAAGGCCCTATCCCTGGGGGTCACGACCCTGGAGCTCGATCTCGGGGTCACCCGCGACGGCGTGGTGGTGGTCCACCACGACCGCCGGCTGTCGCCGGACCGTAGCCGCGGCCCGGACGGCGCCTGGCTCGAGCCGCCGGGACCCTTGATCAAGGACCTGACCTTCGAGGAGCTGCAGCAGGCCGACGTCGGCGCCAGCCGGCCCGGGGGCGAGACCGCGCGGCGCTTTCCGGCACAGCGGCGGATGAACGGAGTCTCCGTGCCCAGCCTGAAGCAGGTGATCGAGCTGGCCGAGGCTCAGGCGGGCGGCCGGGTCTTCTACAACGTCGAGGTCAAGGTCTCGCCCCTAGCCCCCGAGGAGACCCTGGAGCCGGCCGCCTTTGCCCAGGCGGTGATCTACGTCCTGGCCGAGACCGGGGTGCTGGAGCGGGCCAGCCTGCAGTCCTTCGACTGGCGGGTGCTCCGTGCCGCCCAGGATCAGGCGCCGGCCCTGGCCACGGTCTTTCTGACCGTAGAGCAGGACTGGTTCGACAACGTCGGTCGCCAGCATCCGGGCGCCCCGGCCTGGACCGCCGATATCGACGTCGAAGCGCGAGGCGGCTCCCTGCCGCAAGCGGTCAAGGCGGCCGGCGGCGAGGCCTGGTCGCCCTATTTTCGAGACCTCGACGAAGCCGAGCTGCGGGAGGCCCGGGCGCTGGGTCTCCGGGTCGTGGTCTGGACCGTCAACGAGCCGGCCGAGATGGCGCGCCTGCTGACCCTCGGGGTCGACGGCATCATCACCGACTATCCGGACCGGCTGCGGGCAGTCCTTGCCGAGGTCGGCCGAGCCCTGCCGCCGGCCTTTCCGGCCCCGTGACGGTCGCCTCGGCGAGCGCGCACAGAAAGCCATTTCGAGCCTTCGGCCCCTGGCCTATAGTTGCGACGCGTCTGGCGTTCTTCGCCCGACACGACTGGGGAGGACGGCATGATGCGCGGCAGCATCGCGGCTCTTCTGGGTATCGGCCTGACTTTCGGTGCGTTCGCTGCGCCCGCGCCGGCGCTCGAGGCAGAGCAGCTCCGTGCCGAGCTCCTTGACACCTTTTCGCTTTTCCAGGCCGCCGCCGGTCCCGGAACGCCGGCGCCCCTCGGCTACGACGCGATCGAGGTCGAAGATCAGGACAATGGCTTCCGGGTCACGCTTTCCGGACTTCGGCTTCTGCTGGATCCGACCCAGGCGGCGCGGCTCGACATTGGCAAGGCCGCCTTCACCATGACCCCGGCCGGTCAGCGCGGCAGCGACGCCCTGTTTCGCGTCTCCGATTTGAGCTTGTCGCCCTACTGGGCCTATTCGCGGGGCGGCAAGCCGCCGAGCCATGTGGTCAGGCCGGGCGAGGTAAGCTTCGAGGGCCTATGGTCCTTCGCCTATATTTCCTTTCTGGATGCAAAGGTCTCGACCGCCGGGGCCGTGGTCGAGACCTCGGACGGCAAGCCCCTGTCCAGCTTCGAGAGCATCCTGGGCGAGTTCGAAAGCCGCCCGGCCGACAAGGGGCGCTACGATCTCGATGCCAAGTTCCTCGTCGACGGCATCGTGATCCGGGACGACAATATCAGCATCGCCCTCGGCGCCATCGAAAGCGAGGTCGAGATGCCGGGGCACGATTTCGCGGCGGCGGCTGAGGTCCTGCGCGCAGCGGCCAAGGCGCCGTCGTCGGGCGCGACCGAGGCGGCCTCGGCGAGCCTGATGTCCGATCTGTTCTTCCTGTCGCAGGGCGGTCGCATGACGCTCGGTCTGCGTGATCTCAAGGGTCTTCGCGATGGATCTCCCGAGGCCCTCGAGATTGACGGCATCGACATCGACTACGCGATCTCGGACCACGAGGAGGCGGTGGCCAAGCTGGATCTGGCCCTGGCGCAGACCGGACTGCGCGTCACCGCGCCGGATCGCCCGGCCAGCGGTCTGGCCGCCGCACTGATGCCGACCGACAGCAGTGCCATGCTCTCCGTGGAGCGGCTTCCGTTGCGGACCTTGCTGGCCCTTCTTGCACCCCTGGCGGACGATGTCGCGGCGGTCGAGGGCGGCAGCGCAGAGAGCCCGGCCGCCGGCGGCCGGAAGGGCAAGCGCTTGGCTGCAGACGCAGGCGAACAACTGATCGCAGCCATGTCCTCAGCCGGCACGACGCTGGATCTCTCCGGCACCCGCGTTGCCGCGCCCAAGGCCGAGGTCGCTTTGAAGGGCGGCATGGTGGTCGACGCCGCAGCCGCCTTCGGGGTCCGCGGTACCCTGCTGGCCGAGGTCGGCGGCTTCGACTACCTGGTGGAGATGTCGCAACAGAGCCTGGTCGACCCTAATCCGAGTATCCGGGAAGAGGCGCGCCAGGTGGTCGGGATACTCGCCTTGCTCCAGGCCTTCTCCGACAGGGACGAGACCGGAACCAATGGCCCCATCGACCGCTTCCTGTTCAAGGTCGATCCGAACGGCGCCGTCTCGGTCAACGACAAGCCGCTCCTGCCGCCGCTGGCCTCTCAATAACCGGTCGCTCTTACGTAGCGAAGCGCGCCGGCTTCGTCAGCCCAGCGAAATGTCGCCCTCGATATCGTGGCTCAGGTCCAGGCCTTCCAGGGTCAAGGTGACCTTGGCCTTGACGGTCTCGTCGCCCTGCAGCTTGCCGGCATCGATCGCGCCGCGCACCGCTTGTTCGATCTCCCGCTGCGAGGTCACCCCGACCTTCTTCAGGAACTTGCGCAGTTCCATGTTGAAGACGTCTTCGTTCATGATGCGTGTCTTCCCTGTGCACTGGAGTTGAGGGCATTGAATAGCGCGTCCCGGGCCCGTCTCGTCAAGCTGATCGATCGCGCCTTGGGGGGCAAGCTGTCGCCGAAGATTTGCGCAGGGCATGGCTTGTTCAAAGCTTGAAGCCGGGAGGCCGGCGCCATGGTCCATCTGAATTCCGGTGCGTTTTGTCACCTAGGCGCAGCCGCTGGACTGATAATCTGCGGCTCTACGGATCGGAGTCGGGGGGGCCTATGGCGCTCAAAATCGGCAAGCTTGAACTCTACATGGGCCCGACGGGGGCCGGTGCGCCGGACGACCTGCGGCAGGTCATCGTCGACTTCATCGACGGCGCGACCAAGCGCCTGGAGATCGCCGTCCAGGAGTTGGAGGACGAGGCCATTGCCCAGGCCATCGTCCGGGCCCGGCAACGCAAGGTCCAGGTCTGGGTGGTGCTGGAGGCCGATTACCTGCGGGCCAAGCGGTCCCACGCGGATCCCTTCAGCCCCGGCGGCGAGCACGAGCCGAACCGCCGGCTGCACGACGCCATCCTGCGCGCCAACATCCAGGTTCGCACAGACTTCAACCCCGAGATCTTCCACCAGAAGTTCATCGTCCGCGACCGCGAGGCCGTGCTGACCGGCTCGACCAACTTCACGCCGACCGGGGTCGAGCGTAACCTCAACCACGTGGTGATCATCAAGGATCGCGAGGTCGCCAAGGTCTACCAGCGCGAGTTCAAGGAGATCCGCCAGGGCCATTTCGGCAAGCTGAACGAGGGCCACGATGCGGCGCCGCCCGACCTCAAGGTCTCCGGCGTTCCGATCCGCATCGCCTTCGCGCCGGACCACAACCCGGAAATGGAGATCATGAAGCAGATGCTGAAGGCGCGCGAGCGGATCGACTTCGCGATCTTCACCTTCGCCCAGTCCTCGGGCATCGACGACAGCATGATCACGCTCAGCGCCGCCGGCCGGAAGCTGCGCGGTGTCTTGGACGCCCGACAGGCGAACCAGGTCTGGGCGGCGACCCGTCCGGTCAAGAACGCCGGCGCCCGGCTGTGGCAGGTCTCGCAGTCCGCCACGGTCGGCAAGCTGCACCACAAGCTGATGGTGATCGACGGCCAGGTGATCGTGGCCGGCAGCTTCAACTACACCGGGCCGGCGACCCGTCTGAACGACGAGAACATCGTCGTCATCGGCGACCTGGAGGCGGGCAATGCCACCTCGATTGACCGGCAGCGCCGACTCGGCGGCTTCGCCCTGGCGGAGATCGACCGGATCATCAGCCAGCACGCCGTCGAGATCGCCTGATTGCGCGGGCCGTCCGCCGGCAAGTGGCGCGGCGGGGCGGCGGGTGATACCCTGCCGGCCATGAACCTCTACCGCCTGCTCATGAAGCGCGCCGAGGAAGGCCGGCCGGTCCGTTGCGGCCTGATAGGCGCCGGCAAGTTCGGCTCGATGTTCCTGGCCCAGGCGGCCGAGACCGTGGGCCTGGAGGTCGCGGTCATTGCCGACCTCGATCCCGGCCGGGCGCGCGCGGCCTGCGCCGCGGTCGGCTGGTCCGAGGCGCGCATCGCTGCGACTCGCTTCACCGAGGACGCCGCCGCGCTGATCGCGGCGAGCGGGCTCGAGGTGGTGGTCGATGCCACCGGCCATCCGGCGGCGGGCATCCGCCACGCCCGGGCCTGCGTGGCAGAGGGCAAGCACCTGGTCATGGTCAACGTCGAGGCCGATGCCCTGGCCGGACCGTTGCTGGCCCGCGAGTTCGAGCGCGCCGGATTGGTCTATTCGCTCGCCTATGGCGACCAGCCGGCGTTGATCTGCGAGCTGGTCGACTGGGCCCGGGCCTGCGGCTTTCCGGTCATCGCCGCCGGCAAGGGCACTAAGTACCTCCCGGCCTACCACAACATGACCCCCGAGACGGTCTGGGACAGCTACGGCATCAGCCCGGAAGCGGCGGCCGCCGGCGGCATGAATCCCAAGATGTTCAACTCCTTCATGGACGGCACCAAGTCGGGCATCGAGATGGCCGCGGTCGCCAACGCGACCGGCCTGACCCCGGCGCCCGAGGGTCTCGCCTTCCCGCCCTGCGACGTCGAGGCCCTGCCGCAGGTGCTGCGTCCCAAGGCCGAGGGCGGCTGGCTGCACCACAAGGGCCAGGTCGAGGTCGTCTCCAGCCAGGAGCGCGACGGCAGCGACGTCGCCCGGCACCTGCGCTGGGGCGTCTACGTGGTCTTCGAGGCACCCGGCGACTATGCGGCGCGCTGCTTTACGGAGTACGGCCTGGTCACCGACGACAGCGGCCGCTACAGCGCGATGTACAAGCCCTTTCACCTGATCGGGCTCGAGCTCGGTATCTCGGTCGCCTCGGCGGCCCTGCGCGGCGAGGCGACCGGCGCGCCGACCGGCTTCCGCGGCGACGTGGTCGCGGTCGCCAAGCGCGATCTCGCGGCCGGCGAGGTGCTCGACGGCGAAGGCGGCTACACCGTATGGGGCCGCCTGATGCCGGCCGAGGACAGCCTGGCCCAAGGCGCGCTGCCCCTCGGCCTGGCCCACGACGTGAAGCTCACGGCCGGAGTAGCACAAGGCGCGGTCGTCCGCTGGGCCGACGTCGAGGTCGACGAGACGGTCGAAGCCGTCCGAGTCCGTCGCGAGATGGAACGGGCCTTCGCGCCGCCGGGCCAGGCCGCGGCGCAATAAGGGAGATTCGAAGGATGGAATATCGCCGTCTGGGCCGCAGTGGCCTGATGGTCTCGCCGATCTGTCTCGGCACCATGATGTTCGGCGGGCGCACCGATCCGCTTACTTCCGATCGGATCATCGGCCAAGCACGCGACGCCGGGGTCAACTTCATCGACACCGCCGACGTCTACAACGAGGGCGACTCCGAGGAGATCACCGGCCGGGCCATCGCCGCCGAGCGCGATCGCTGGGTTCTGGCGACCAAGCTCAGCAACCCCATGGGCGACGGACCCAACCAGCAAGGCCTTTCGCGCAAGTACGTCATGACCGCGATCGAGGCCAGCCTGCGCCGCCTGGGCAGCGACTACGTCGATATCTACTACCTGCACAAGGAAGACCTGGGCACGCCGCTGGAGGAGACCGTGGCGGCCATGGGCGACCTGATCCGCGCCGGCAAGATCCGCTACTTCGGGGTCTCGAACTACCGCTCCTGGCGGATCGCCGAGATCGTCCGGCTCTGCGACCTGCAGCGCGTGCCGCGCCCGGTGGTCAGCCAGCCCTACTACAACGCCATGAACCGGATGCCCGAGGTCGAGCACCTGCCGGCCTGCGCCCACTACGGCCTGGGCGTGGTGCCCTACAGCCCGCTGGCGCGCGGGGTCCTGACCGGCAAGTACCATCCCGACGAGGCGCCGCCGGCCGAGACCCGGGCCGGGGCCGAGGACACCCGCATGATGCAGACCGAATGGCGCCGGGAATCCCTGGTCATCGCCCAGCAGGTCAAGGCCCACGCCGAGGCGCAGGGCATAACCCCGGGCCAGTTCGCCATCGCCTGGCTGCTGAACAACGCGCTGGTCACCGCGCCCATCGCCGGGCCGCGCACCGAGGCCCAGTGGGCCGACTACCTGGGCGGCCTGGCCTACGCCTTCACCGCCGAGGACGAGGCCCTGATCGACGGCCTGGTCGCGACCGGCCATCCCTCCACGCCCGGCTACAGCGATCCCGCCTATCCAATCGAGGGCCGGATCACGTTGAGCGGCTGAGGACGGGACGATGCACAGCCTCCCCGGCCGCTGCCACTGCGGCAACATCTCCCTGGTCTACGAGACCGCCGTTGCGCCCGCCGAGACCGAGATCCGGGCCTGCGCCTGCGGCTTCTGCCGGCGCCACGGCGCGCTGGGCGTCTCCGATCCTCAAGGCCGCCTGCGGATCGCGGTCGCCGACCCGCAGCGGCTGATCCGCTACCGCTTCGCCCTGGGCACGGCCGATTTCCTGATCTGCGCCGACTGCGGGGTCTACGCCGCCGCGGTGCTGGCCGAGGGGGACGCCGCCTGGGCGGTCCTGAACCTGAACCTGATGGACGCCCGCGCCGAGTTCACCCGGGCGCCCCGGGTCGCCGACTACGACCGGGAGGATGCAGCCGCCCGGGTCGGCCGCCGCAAGGCGAAGTGGACCCCGATCGCCGCCTGATCAGCCGCCGTTCAGGGCCTTCGTGGCGCGGGCGTGCAGATCACGCTGTACGTCGCCCTCGGCCTCCGGGAACTCAGCCCGCAGCCGGTCCAGCGCCTTGATCGTTCCGGCGTGGTCGTGCAGCCCGAAGCGGGCCTCGGCCAGATCGGCGAGCAGCCCGGCGCTGGCGCCGTAGATCAGGCAGCTCTCCAGCAGGTCCCGCGCCTCCTCGTGGTAGCTCTTGCCCAGGCACTTGCGGGCTAGCTTGAGCCGCTCTGCCACCGGCCGGTCCAAGGCCTTGAGACGGGTCGGCCAGTAGAGCCGCCATTTCGGCTTCGGGCGCTGGAACTTGATCGATTTCTTGGGCCGCCGCATCCCAATCAGATAGGCGGCCCGGGCTCAGGCGCCAAGCCGTTCCCGGGCGATTTCGTACCACTCGCGCTGGGCCCGGAAATAGGGCTTGCTGCAAGAACCGGGGAAAAGAGCCCCCCGGCCGCGCTAAGGGGGGATCGCGGCAGAGGGGCATAGAGTGGAAGCGTTCTTTTCTTGTCAGCAGGCTGCTGACGGCGGGGCGGCGGGGGATTGACCGCCTGCCGTCTGCCTGTCTGAGTAGTTCGTGTCGGAATTGGGCAGGTTTGTGGCTTCGGAATTAAACTTTCTCCATCTTGTCCGGCATCGGCCGGAACTCGGGAAAGAACCAAGGAGAGCGGGGAGATCGGCGGTATGGCGGGGGTGATGATCGTGACCGGCGGCAGCCGGGGCATCGGGGCGGCCACCGCCCGCCTGGCGGCGGCGCGCGGCTATGCGGTCTGCGTCAACTACCAGGGCAACGCCGAAGCGGCGGAGGCCGTGGTTCGGGACATCGTCGACGGCGGCGGCCGCGCCTTTGCGCGCCAGGCCGACATGGCGGTGGAGGACGAAGTCCTGGGCCTCTTCGATGCCGTCGACCGGGAGCTCGGCCCGGTCACCGCGCTGGTCAACAACGCCGGCCTGACCGGTCTTTTCTCCCGCCTGGACGAGGCGTCTTCCGAGACCCTGCGCCGGGTCGTCGAGGTTAACCTCCTGGGGGTCCTTTGGTGCTGCCAGGCCGCGGTCCGGCGCATGTCGACCCGCCACGGCGGGGCGGGCGGCGGCATCGTCAACCTCTCCTCGGCCGCCGCGACCCTGGGCAGCCCCGGCACCTACGTGTGGTACGCGGCGACCAAGGGCGCCATCGATAGCCTGACGCTCGGCCTGGCCCGCGAGCTCGCCCGCGAGGGCGTCAGGGTCAACGCCGTGTCGCCTGGCTACGTCGACACCGAAATCCATGCCGCCTCGGGCATGCCGGACCGGGTCGCGCGCGACGCGGACTCCCTGCCGATGGGCCGCGCCGCCACGGCGGAGGAAATCGCCGGACCCATCCTCTGGCTGCTGTCGGAGGAGTCGTCCTATACGACGGGTGCGGTCTTGCGGGTTTCGGGAGGCCGTTGAGGCCGAGGTGCTGCTAGAAAGAGACGCCGAAGATCAGCATCAGGTCGTGGGAATGAAAGGCCGAATCCGGATCTCCGGCTTCCCGGTCCTGGGACGCGCGGTCGCCTTCGCCCTGGCCGACGTAGCGATAGGCCAGCGAGAGATTGAGATTGGTGGTCAGCGGCATGTTGACGCCGGCGGTCAGGCCCCAGGACAGGTTGTACCGCTCCCGGTCTTGCTCTTCCGAGGTCAGCCCGACCGGCCCGGTCGAGGCGGTGTCGCCGGGCCGCCGGGTCAGGCCGATCCCGCCGCCGACGTAAGGGCGCATGTCCACGCCGAAGAGGCCGTCATCGCCCAGGTCGAAGGCGTAAAGCAGGCTGACGGAGGCCGAGGCATCGGCCTCTCCCGTCTCGCCGCGCAAGGCCGCCATCTCGCTCGCGTGGGATCCTTGCAGGGCAAAGGGAGATTGCTGACCGAGACCGGCGGCAATGCGCCACTCGCCGCTTTCCCGCGGCAGCGCGTAACCCATGGAAACGCCGAAGCCCTGGAGGCCGCCTTCGGGATTGCTTCCAGCCGGGCTCAAAGCCAAGCTGCTCGCCGAGGATTGATTTGCAGCGGGCAGATCGAAGTCGAGATAAAACCGATCCTCACCCGCAATGGCCGGCCGGGCGAGGCCGATCAGCGCCACAAGGGTTAAGAAAAGGTTAATATTCCGCACGTTCTGATCTCCGAAAACCAGACGAAATATAGCAGGTTCAATCCTAGGACGCCAAAATCAACTTTAGGTTAGTTTCGTGACCTTTGCCACTTTGCCTGACGGTTAAACTATTCCTTAACCACCTACGTCAGTTTAACGCTTCAACCCATTGCGCCAGTGTAACACTTTCGAATGATCGACGGTCCGCTTCCGATATATCGCCAACGCCGCCGGGACGGCCTGATCAAGCCCGACATGGCGCAGGAGCTTGCGGCCGAGAAGCTGCAGAGCCTGCACAATGCCCTCCGACATTACGAACCGGCGATGGGCCGGGGCGGTTGGAAAGCGCGTCTCGGCCTGGAACGTCGAAAAGCGGATCCTCCTCAAGGACTCTATATGTTCGGCGGGGTGGGCCGCGGCAAGTCCATGCTGATGGATATCTTCTTTGACTCCGCCCCTGTTGCATTAAAGCAACGGGTCCACTTCCACGCCTTCATGGCCCAGGTCCACGACCGCCTGCACGCCTGGCGCCAGAAGACCAAGGGCAGCAAGGCCGATCCCCTGCCGGAGCTGGCGGCCGAGCTGGCCGAGGAAGCCTGGCTGCTGTGCTTCGACGAGTTTCACGTGGTCAACATCGCCGACGCCATGATCCTGGCCCGGCTCTTCACCGGGCTCTTCGACCTCGGCGTGGTGGTGGTCGCGACCTCGAACTTCCCGCCCGACCGGCTCTACGAGGGCGGCCTGCAGCGCGAGCGCTTCCTGCCCTTCATCGAGCTGCTCAAGCAGCGCCTCGACGTGCTCGAGCTCGACGGCCAGATGGACTATCGCCTGGCCCGACTGCGCGAGCTGGAGGTCTATCACCAGCCCTTGGGCGCAGCGGCCGACGCGGCCCTGGAGGCCGCTTTCGCCCGCCTGACCGAGGGCGCGGCGGTGGCGCCGGACAGCCTGACCGTCAAGGGCCGGACCCTGGAGGTGGCGGCGGCGGCCCGCGGCGTCGCCCGCTTCGGCTTTGCCGAGCTTTGCGAGCGGCCCCTGGGTGCGGAGGACTACCTGGCCCTGGCCCAGCGTTATCACACCGTCGTGCTGGCCGGCGTCCCGATGCTGACCCCGGAACGCCGCGACGCGGCGCGGCGCTTCATGGTCCTGATCGACGCGCTCTACGAGCAGCGCTGCAACCTCATCGTCTCGGCCGAGGCCGCGCCCGAGGCGCTCTATCCCGAGGGCGGCGGCGCCTTCGAGTTCCAGCGCACCGTCTCGCGCCTCAACGAGATGCAGTCCAAGGACTACGTCGAGGCGGCCTCGGCCCCCGACGCGGCGCGCCGCGCCAGCGGCTAGGGCGTTATCCGATCAGGTGGAATCGCTTCGCGATCCATCTGGCCGGATGTAACGCCCTAACGTCTGAGTGTTAGCGCACTACTCCCGGCCAGACGCGAACGCGTCTGATCGGGAAGTGCGCT
>JASJAL010000374.1 GCA_030067055.1 Kiloniellales bacterium
GACCTTCCTCTGGACCGGTCACGAGCAGTGGTTCGTCGAGGCGCCGGAGAGCGCCCTTGGCGGCCTCGAAGCCCTGCTGCAAGAGGCCCTCGGGGACACGGCGGCCGTGACCGAGCAGTCCGACGCCTGGGCCAGCCTGCGGCTCGAGGGCCCCGCCACCCGCGCGGTCCTGGAGAAGCTCTGCCCCCTCGACCTGCACCCCGGCGCCTTTCCGCCCGGAGCGACCGCCCGCACGACCCTGGAGCATCTCTCGGCGATCGTCACCTCGCGCGACGATCGCGGCAGCTTCTCGATCCTGACGCCGCGCTCCTCGGCCGGCTCCTTCCTGCACCATCTCCGCCTGGCCGCCGACAGCGCCTGCGGCCTCAGCTAGAGCATGATCGGCTCAGATTGACTCAATCCGAGCCGATCTTGATCTGGGGCGACAGCGACTTTTCCCTCTCCGGCCCGGGCCGGACGCGCCAGCCAGAGCGCCCTGCCGACAGTTGATCCGTTTCACCCGCGCCCGGCGATTCGGTCGAAGCCGCCGCAGTCTCGCCTCTCTTGCGAAGCGAACCGCAATGCGACCATCGCTTTTGATCCACGTCATGGCCGCTGCGTCGGCATTTGCCACTCAGTTACGAGCAATCCAGCAATCAATGCAGGCTAGGAAGCTCTCGGCAATGAACACCGAACTCGCATTCACACTCATCGCTGTGGCTCTCGCCGTGGCGAGTCCCAGAATCGCGCAAGCCGATATGGAGCAGACCGGTGAGAGAGAGTTTCGCTCGAACTGCGCCGTTTGCCATGGGACTGAAGCCAGGGGCGACGGCCCGATGGCCGATCTCTTCGACCCCAGACCCCCCAACCTCACCCTTCTGAGCCAGCAGAACGGAGGCGTCTTCCCTTTCGAAAAGGTCTTCGATTCCATCGACGGACGAAGCGAGGTCGCAGCGCACGGGTCCAGGGACATGCCGGTTTGGGGCGAGGCTCTGCAGGCGTCGGGAGATTCCTTGGGTCTGCACCGGGAATTGCTCGCCTACGGCAGGATCCTGGCCTTGACCAGATATCTGGAGCGTTTACAGGCCGAGTGAACGTTTTTTCGAGGACGCCAAGCGAAGCCGCATCGCTTCCCCTTGTCCTTGGAAAATCGGAAATCGGAAATCTGGCGACGGTGCACTGAATTTGAACCGAGACGGCGCCGGCGCCCGCAGCATGGCGCACTGTCCACGAGATCCCACACGATAAAGAGTCTGATCTGAAAAATCCTGGCGCGCCCGGGAAGATTCGAACTCCCAACCTCCTGATCCGTAGTCAGGTGCTCTATCCAGTTGAGCTACGGGCGCGCTGGCGATGGAGGCTTAAGCCGGGCCGCAAAGGCTCCGGTCAAGGCGGGCGGAGATTATCGATTGCCATTTGGCAATGCAAGCCTCCTGCAAGCGGCTGACTCCGGGCGATTCTTCCCCGGCGCCGGGCTGCGGCGGGCTTGCCCTGGGGCCCGGCCCGGCCGTAAATTATCGACGGCGGGCCGTGTCGATTCGCCGGGTCCGACGGATCCGAGACGGCTGGACTGCGAAAACGCGGAGGCGGCAATGCGCGGCAGGAAGCTTCGCACTTGGCTGGTGATGGCGCTGGCGGCGGCGGTGGGCGGTTGCCAGTTTGCCGACGAGCTGCTCTGGCCCAACAGCCCGCCCAAGGGGATCGAGCCCAGGGGCGCAGCCGAGACGCGCGAGCCGTCGCCCGCCGCCGAGCCGGCGCCGGTGGCCGAGACGGCGCTGGCGCCGCTAATGGTGATCCGCGGCGACAACCCCGAGGTCGCCTTCGAAACGCCGCTGGGCGAGACCGTCGAGCAGGTCCTGGAGCTCCGGCCCGAGGCGCGCTTCGACCTGGTCGCGGTGCGGCCCGGCCGCGGCACGGCCGAGGAGCGCAGCCGCGGCTCGATCCTGACCCAGCAGCAGGCCGAGCGGATCCTCAAGTACCTCTCCAGCGAGCTGGGCCTTGGGCCCGAGCGGTTGTCGCTCTCGGCAACCACCAACCTCAGCTCCAATATCGGCGAGGTCCGCATCTACCTGCGCTGAGGCGCGCCGCGCCGGGTGCGGACCCGCCGCCTTAGGCTTTCGCTAAGGCCGATTTGCGATGCTGGCCGCGCATCGAAGCGCCCCCAGCCCGGAAATCGTCCATGTCCGTCAAAGCCGGCAAGCTGTCCCTGGAGTTGATCGCCCTCGGCGCGGCCGGGGCCTTCTTCCTCTTCGGCGCGATCCAGGGCGGCCTGATCGAGACCCTGGGCTACGAGCGCGACACCAAGAGGTTCCACACCTTCGTCAGCACCAAGAGCGGGGGCTTCGGCCTGGGGCTGAAGTACTTCTACCTGCGCGAGGGCCAGGTCGCCTTCGTCGACTACGACGCCGAGGTTCGCCAGGGCAGCCTGCGCCTCGGCCTGCACAAGATGGGCGCGCCGATCGGCAAGGGCCCGCACTTCGTCCACCAGGTGGCGCAGTCCGGCAGCGGCCGCGCCGAGTTCGCGATCCCCGAATCCGGCCTCTACAAGTTCTACTTCAACGGCTCGGTCCTCGGCGACGACACCAGCGACAGCGCGGTCTACGACGTCAGCTACGAGATCCTCTGGGGCGTCCGCGGGGCCCCCAGCGGCACCGCCACCGCCGCCTACCCCAGCGACCAGGGCTGAACCTCAAGGATTGGCCTCAGAACGCCGCGACCGCGCCGTCGCTGCGCGGATCGGTAGCACCTTCCAGCAGCCCGTCGTCGTGGCGGACGATGGCGCCGGCGTGGCCCATCACGTCGGTGATCTCGTCCAGGACCTCGACGTCGTTGCCGGCCGCGCTCAGGGCCTCGACCAGCTCCGGCGCGAAGCGCCGCTCCAGCTTCAGGGTCGTGCTCTCCGCCCCCCAGGCCCGGCCGAGCAGCCAGCGCGGCGCGGTCACCGCGGCCTGCAGCTCCTGGCCGAAGCAGGCGTAGCGGCTGAAGACCGCCGACTGGGTCTGCGGCTGGCCCTCGCCGCCCATGCAGCCGTAGGCCAGGACCCGGCCGTCGCCGAAGACCGCCAGGGCCGGGTTGAGGGTGTGGAAGGGCTTGCGCCCCGGGGCCGCCGTCCGCGGCAGCGCCGGGTCGAGGGCGAAGCTGCTGCCCCGGTTCTGCAGCAGGACCCCGGTCTCCGCCGAGACCATGCCGGAGCCGAACTCCCAGAAGATGCTCTGGATGTAGCTGACCACCCGGCCCTCGGCGTCGGCCGTGGCCATCCAGATGGTGTCGCCCGGCCCCGGCGCCGGCTGCGGCCAGGGCAGGGCCCGGCGCGGGTCGATCGCCGCGGCCAGAGCATCGAGCCGGCCGGCCTCCAGGAAATCCTGGGCCGGGGTGGCCATGGCCCCGGGATCGCCGACCTCCCGGTCGCGGACGATGAAGGCCTGCTTGGTCGCCTCGACCAGGCCGTGGATGTGGTCGAAGCCCTCGGCCTCGGCCGCGTCCAGGCGGTCGAAAAGACCGAGGATGATCAGCGAGGCCAGACCCTGGGTCGGCGGCGGCAGGTTGTAGACCCGGGCGCCGCCGGCCTCGGGCCGGCCGGCCAGCTTCAGGTCGAGGGTCAGGGGCGCGACCTCGTCCGCCCGTCCGGTCTCGAGGTCGGCGGCGGTGATCGGCGAGCCGGCGGCGGCCAGGTCTGCGGCCAGGGCCCGCGCCAGCGCGCCGCGGTAGAAGTCGTCGAGCCCGGCCTCGGCCAGGCGCCGCAGGGTCGCCGCCAAGGCCGGCTGGCGGAAGCGGCTGCCGATCGCCGGCACCGCGCCTTCGGCCAGGTAGGTCTCGGCGAAGCCGGGCTGGGGCTCGAGCTCGGCGCGCTTGGCCGTGATGGTCTCGGACAGGCTGCGGGTCACCGGCGCGCCCGCCTCGGCGTAGTGGATCGCCGGCTCCAGCAGGCGGGCCAGGGTCAGGCGCCCGCCCAGGGCCGCGGCCTGGTCCAGGGCGGCGGACCAGCCGGCGACCGCGCCGGGCACGGTGTTGACCGCCAGGGGGCCGCGCGAAGGGATCTCGTCCAGGCCCCTGTCCCGGTAGAACTCCGGGATGACCGCGGCGCCGGCGCGGCCGCCGGCATCGATCGCCCGCGGCGCGGCTCCGGGTGCCGAGATCAGCCAGAAGCCGTCGCCGCCCAGGCTGTTCATGTGCGGATAGACCACCGCGATGGCGGCCGCGGCGGCGACCATGGCCTCGACCGCGTTGCCGCCCTCGCGTAGGATTCCGAGACCGGCCTCGGCGGCGAGGTGATGCGGTGCGGAGACCATCCCACCGTAGGCCCGAGGGGTGTTGAGCATGATCCCTCTCTTTCTGCGCGGCGTAGAGATTAACATTCGGGCCGGTCCGCACGAAGGTCGACCGGCCACGCCCATCGGCGCGAGCGGCAGAGCAAGCTAGCGCAAAACAGGGAGGTCCTGCCATGGCGACCAAGTTCCTAGGCCTGATTGCCGTCCTTTTTCTCGCCCTCGGCGGTCCGGCCGTCGCCCAGGAGCCCGCTAAGCTCGGCACCTCCGAGCGGGGCGCGATCCGCAAGGTGATCGAGAGCCAGCTCGCCGCCTTCCAGCGCGACGACGCGGCCGGCGCCTTCGCCTACGCCTCGCCCAAGATCCAGGCGATGTTCGGCGATCCCAGGACCTTCATGCAGATGGTCCGGACCGGCTACGAGCCGGTCTACCGGCCGCGCCGCTTCGAGTTTCAGGACGTCATCGACGTCCGTGGCCAGCCGGCCCAGGAGGTCTTCTTCGTCGGCCCCGACGGCGGCGAGGTGCTGGGGATCTACATCATGGACCAGCAGCCCGACGGCCGCTGGCGGATCGACGGGGTCTACCTGGTCAAGCCGGAAGACACCGGCACCTGATCCGCCGAGGGCCTCCCGGCTCGGGATCCGAAGGTCGGGCCACCGCTTCGCGTTGCGGTACCGCCGGCGCTTCGCTTTAATCGGCCGGCAGCTTCGATCAGCCTCCGGGGGACCCTCGACCATGACCGCCGTCTACCACCGCTCCTTTCCCGTCTCCTGGCAGGAACTTCACCGCGATTCCAAGGCCTTGGCCTGGCGCCTGATCGAGCGCGGTCCCTGGGCCGGGGTGGTCGCGGTGACCCGCGGCGGCCTGGTGCCGGCGGCCATCGTCGCCCGCGAGCTGGAGATCCGCCTGATCGACACCATCTGCATCGCCACCTACGAGGACCGGGAGCGGGGCGAGCCCAAGATCCTCAAGGAAGTGCCCGGCGACGGCGAGGGCTGGCTGATCATCGACGACCTGGTCGACACCGGGAAGACCGCCAAGGTGGTCCGCGACATGCTGCCCAAGGCCCACTTCGCCACGGTCTACGCCAAGCCGGCCGGGCGGCCCCTGGTCGATTCCTTCATCACCGAGGTCAGCCAGGACACCTGGATCCTCTTCCCCTGGGACACCGAACCCCAGTCGGTCCCGCCGATCGCCCGCAGCGGCACCGGGGAGTAGCCCGATCCGGCCGGGCGGCCCGGGAACCCCCGCGCTAGTTAACCCTTGTTAAGGCAAATCGGCCCTAAAGTGGCGCTTCTCGGGAACTGCCGCGGCGGAATTCTGAATGCGCGTCCTCTACGTCGAAGACGATCACGCCATGGCCCGCACCGTCGAGCTGATGCTCAAACAGGCGGGCCATGAATGCGAGACCACCGATTCGGGCAACCAGGCCATCGACATGGCCCGGGCCCAGGACTACGACCTGATCCTGCTGGACATCATGCTGCCGGACGTCGACGGCTACGAGGTGATCCAGCAGGTCCGGGATTCCGGGATCACCACGCCCTTCCTGATCCAGTCCGGGCTGGTCGACCGCGGCCGCCTGCCCGACGGCGTGTCCTTCGGCGCCAACCACTTCCTGGTCAAGCCCTTCAGCAAGAACGAGCTGGTCAAGAAGATCGACGAGACGATCGAGGACGCCAAGGCCCTGGGCGTGCCGGAGTCGCCGGCCTTCAAGCCGCCCGCCGAGGAGATCGAGGAGCCGGAACTCGAGGACGCGCCCTCCGAGCGCCGGGTCCACCGCCGCTTCCGCACCCTGAAGTCGGCGCGGATCGTCTGCGACGATCCCGTGGACTGCGTGATCGTGAACCTTTCCTACAGCGGCGCCGCGATCAAGGTCCTGCAGGACAAGGAGCTGCCCAAGCAGTTCATCCTGACCCTGAACTCGGGCCCGGTCCGCCGCTGCCGCCTGTGCTGGCGTCACAACGACAAGATCGGCGTCAAGTTCATCTAGCCTCCCGGCCGCCCGCTAGCTAGCCGACCTTGGCCTCGGGCGTGCCATTGCGGGCCTGGAGGGCGTGGCCGGCCAGGGTCCGGCCCAGATCCCAGACCCCGCCCAGGCTGTGAGCCTGCGCGATCACGGCCTCGAAGGCATCGACGGTCCACGCGATATCCGCGTCGTCGATCACCAGTGACGGCAACAGCTTGATCACCGGCAGCTCGCTGCCGGCGACCTGGGCCAGGATCCGGTGATCCTTCAGCAGCGGGATCAGCAGCAGCTGGCAGAACAGGCCCCGGCGGGCCCGCTCGATCATGGCGTAGGCGGCCTTGAGCCGCAGCGACCGCGGCCCGCAAAGCTCCAGCCCGATCATCAGGCCCTTGCCGCGCACCTCCTTGACGAACTCCATCGGCGCCAGGCGCG
>JASJAL010000375.1 GCA_030067055.1 Kiloniellales bacterium
GCCTCGCAGATCGGCTCAGGCCTGACCGGCGTGCTCTACGTCCTGGACGAGCCCTCGATCGGCCTGCACCAGCGCGACAACGCCCGCCTGCTGGAGACCCTCAAGCGGCTGCGCGACCTGGGCAACACCGTGATCGTGGTCGAGCATGACGAGGAGGCGATCCGCGAGGCCGACTACGTCGTCGACATGGGACCCGCCGCCGGAACCCACGGCGGCGAGGTGGTCGCCGTCGGCACGCCGGAGCGGATCATGCAGAGCCCGGAAAGCCTCACCGGCCAGTACCTGACCGGGCTGCAGCAGATCCCTTTGCCCAAGGCCCGGCGCAGAGGCCACCGCAAGCAGTCGATCCGCATCGCCGGCGCGACCGCACATAACCTGAAAGGCGTCACCGCGGATATCCCGCTGGGCACCTTCACCTGCATCACCGGGGTCTCGGGCAGCGGCAAGTCGACCCTGATCATCGAGACCCTCTACAAGGCCCTGGCCCGGCGCCTGCACGGCGCGCGCGGCCAGCCCGGCGCGCACGACAAGATCATCGGCCTTGAGCATCTGGACAAGATCATCGACATCGACCAGTCGCCCATCGGCCGCACGCCGCGCTCGAACCCGGCGACCTACACCGGCGCCTTCACGCCGATCCGTGACTGGTTCGCCGGGCTGCCGGAGGCCGGGGCGCGGGGCTACAAGCCCGGCCGCTTCTCCTTCAACGTCAAGGGCGGACGCTGCGAGGCCTGCCAGGGCGACGGCGTGATCAAGATCGAGATGCACTTCCTGCCCGACGTCTACGTCCAGTGCGACGTCTGCAAGGGCCAGCGCTACAACCGCGAGACCCTCGAAATTCACTTCAAGGGCAAGAGCATCGCCGACGTTCTCGACATGACGGTCGAGGAAGGGCTTGAGTTCTTCAAGGCGGTGCCAGCGATCCGCAACAAGCTGGAGACCCTGTCTCGGGTCGGCCTCGGCTACATCCACGTCGGCCAGCCGGCGACCACGCTGTCCGGCGGCGAGGCCCAGCGGGTCAAGCTGGCCAAGGAGCTGTCGCGCCGGGCCACGGGCCGGACCCTCTACATCCTCGACGAGCCGACCACCGGCCTGCACTTCGAGGATGTCCGCAAGCTGCTCGAGGTGCTCCACGCCCTGGTTCAGCAGGGCAACACCGTGGTGGTGATCGAGCACAATCTCGAGGTCATCAAGACCGCCGACTGGGTCCTCGACCTCGGCCCCGAGGGCGGCGACAAGGGCGGCAAGGTCATCGCCACCGGCACCCCCGAGGACATCGCCGGCACGGCCAGCAGCTACACCGGCCAGTACTTGGCCCCCCTGCTGCAAGCCCGCCTGCCCCAACCCAAGAAGACTGCCTGAGACACCGGAGACCTTACCGGCGCGTTCGGTGAGTGTTTGGTGGGCCGGCCCAGCCAACCCATATTGATTGGCAAGGGCGGCACGGCGCAGTATCGGCAATCAGCGTGGCGGAAGGCATGAACGACATTCCCGACGCGAAAAGCCCAGATCAGGGCCAACGCGAAACCTCCCGTCGCGTTGCCAAGACCCCGCGCCGGGTCATCGTGGACTGGCTGCTGGAAGAGCGGCTGCGGTCGACACGGCCGACCCTTATCTTTGATCAGTTCTGCCGGCGCCTGGTCGAGGCCGGCGTGCCCCTGGATCGGGCGACCTTCCATTCGCCGCAGCTGCACCCGCAGATCCGCACCACCGGCATTTTCTGGCACCGCGAGGCCGGCGGCGCGCAAGAGATGCAGCGCGGCCACGGCATCGAGGACATGCCGATCTACAAGGACAGCCCGATCCGCTGGATCTACGAGGGCAACCCGGCGCTCCACGTCCGGATCGAGGAAGGCGAAGGCAAGCTGAAGTTCCCCATCCTCGAAGACCTACGCAGGCAGGGCTACCGGGACTACACAATCCGGCCCTTGCCCTTCTCGACCGGCCGGATCAACGCCATCGGCTTCTCGACCCGCAACCCGGACGGCTTCAGCGAGACGGACATCGAGCTGATCGACGACGTGCTGCCCGCGCTGGGCGCCGTCCTGGAACTGCGCCACCTGATGCGCACGGCGCGGAGCCTGCTCGACGCCTACGTCGGGCCGCGCACCGGCCGCAAGATCCTCAACGGCACGGTCAAGCGGGGCGACGGCGAGGAGATCAACGCGGTGCTGTGGTACTGCGACCTGCGCGACTTCACGGTGATGTCCGAGCGCCTGCCGCGGGACGAGCTGATCGCCCTGCTGAACGACTACTTCGAGCAGATGGCCGCACCCGTCGAGGCCTATGGCGGCGAGATCCTGAAGTTCATCGGCGATGCCATCCTGGCGATCTTTCCGATCACCGACGGGATGAGCCCCCAGAAGGCCTGCTGCACCGCGATCGATGCGGCGCTCGAGGCGCTGCAGGGTCTGGACCGTCTGAACGAGACCCGCCGGGACGAGGGCCAGACGCCACTGCGCTGCGGCATCGCCCTGCACAAGGGCGACGTCATGTACGGCAACATCGGCGCGCCCGGACGGCTCGACTTCACGGTCATCGGCCCGGCGGTCAACCTGGTGACCCGGATCGAGGACAAGACCCGGGACCTGGAGCCGCCGATCGTTTTTTCCCACAAGGTCGCCGAGCGCTGCGGCCGCCCGCACCGCTCTCTCGGCCGCCACGCCTTCAAGGGCATCGACGGCGACTGGGAGGTCTTCACCTTGGCCGACGGTCCGGAAAGCTAGGGTCGCCTGCGCTCAGACCGACGCGAACAACAAGACCGAACTATATGTATTTATTAAATATTACGCCGTTAGAGAGGATTAGCTCTAACGGACCTTGATCCGAGCCTGGCCCTGGCGCCGCGACTTTAACCAAAGCTTCACTCGCAAACGGCATAGGATGGGTCTCGACGGCAGTCAGCTCCTGGCCAAGGGACCTCGATCATGTCGCCCTCCGATATTTCCGTGAGCCAACTCTGGATCGCCTTCGCGATCAGCTTCGCGTTGCTCGCCGCCACCGTGGCCCTGATGCCCGGACTGCGGAGAGTCCTCCGGGATCCGCAACGAAGCAGCCGGAACACCGGAAGGCCTCAGGACTCCGAGAACCAGGAGTTCGCCGAGGCTGCGCCGGTCATCGCCTATCTGCTTCGAAGCGGCTTTCGCGGCGCCTGGGTGCGGCTGCGCCCTGCTGTGTCGGACAGCAAGCTGGCGATCCAGTTCGACAAGTACATCCGCGGACCCGGCGACTACGGAATCGAGCTGGTGTTCCCGGTGCTCAAGTGGTCGCGGGCATTCGCGCCGCAGGTCGAGGCCTATTGCGAAGACCAGGACCTGCCCCTCCGAATCCGGCCCAAGCTGAGCTCGCATGCCCGCGAAGCGATCTTCGTCGATTGCGGCCAGGACCCGGAACGTGCCTTCGAACTGGCGCGCCACATCTGGGTCGAGATATTCGGGCTCGAGGCTTCGGCTCCGCATCGCATCGAGCGCTATGGCCTGTCGACCGACGGCGAGCTCGTCGACAAGCCGGATCAGAAACCGCTGTCCTTTTCCGAAGCCTAGCGATAACGCCGGGTCGCCGACAGTCGAGCTTATCTGGTCTGGCTGGTAACCTGATCGTCCTTGTCGCTCGCCAGCTCTTTCAGGTCGCTGCGCTCGCTGGTCGCCCGGAAGCGCCAGACCGGCGGCTCCCAGCCTTCCAGCCAAGCCTCGATGCCGACAACCTCGGCGACGTGGCCGTTGCCGTGAAACCAGGAGTCGATGGCATAGCGGCCACGCTCTCCCTCCAGTTCGATCACGGTCGCGGTCAGGTGGGTGATCTCGCCGGGGATCCAGGCCCGGTGCACCGGCGTGCTGACCTCATGGTGGCGGAGCAGTCCTTCCTTCTCCAGCATGAGCAGGAAGCGGGTCGTGGTCACCGCCTCATCGACGCAGTCCTGCTGACCGCCCTCGCCGAACCCGGTCAAGGTACCGCCGACGTCACCGTCGGTGCCGGCCTTGGGGCCCGCAGCGAGCTCGAAGATGGAGACCGCCTCGGCGATCCGGGCCCGCTCGGTCGCGGCATCGGGCGCCGGCGTCCGCAGCGGCGCAGTGATTTCCGCCCACTCGGCGGGGCTCAGGCTGACCTTGCTTTCGGTTGCGCAGCCGTGGTCGCGACAGAGGGTGAAGTCGTCGGGCTGCAGCGGATTCTGCGAGCTGTAGGTGAGCGCCCTCTCGGCCCGGGGCAGGTTTTCACCATGATTGAAGAGACAGCCGGAAAGCACGGAGACCAGTGCCGAGAGGAAGACGCCTCGCCAGACAAATGAGCCGATTGCCATGATTCACCCCGTTGGCCCCGCCCGCCAAATGCGGGGAACTGGGCAGGGATAGTCCTTCAGATCCCGACGCAAGTCCAGTAACTTGCCCGTGCAATTGCGGCCGAGCTCCACAGGCCTTGCGGTTGACAAGGCCCGGCAAATGGCGCGGAGTGGCCGTCGATCGGGCGGGCCCTTGCCGAGTCCGGCTGGACTCGATGCGGTGGGAAGAATGCACGGCAAGACCCTGAAAAACCCTGAAAAGCCCGTCCACGTGGTGGGGGGCGGCCTGGCCGGCAGCGAGGCCGCCTGGCAGATCGCCCGGGCCGGCGTGCCGGTGGTTCTTCACGAGATGCGCCCGCAACGCGGCACCGAGGCCCACGTGACCGACGGCCTGGCCGAGTTGGTCTGCTCCAACTCCTTTCGCTCGGACGACGCCGAGGGCAACGCCGTCGGCCTCCTCCACGAAGAGATGCGGCGCTGCGATTCGCTGATCCTGGCCGCCGGCGATGCTCACAAGGTGCCGGCCGGCTCGGCGCTCGCGGTCGACCGGGTCGGCTTCTCCGACACCGTGACCGCCCGCCTGGAGGCCGAGCCCCTGGTCGAGGTCCGCCGTGAGGAGGTCGACGGACTGCCGCCGGCGGACTGGGACTCTGTGATCCTGGCCACCGGCCCCCTCACCTCGCCAGCCTTGGCCTCCACCATCGCCGAGCTGACCGGCGAGGACGAGCTGGCCTTCTTCGATGCCATCGCGCCCATCGTCCACAAGGAGTCCATCGACTTCGACAAGGCCTGGTTCCAGTCGCGCTACGACAAGCCGGGCCCGGGCGGGACAGGCGCGGACTACATCAACTGTCCTCTCGACCGGGATCAATACGAGGCCTTCCTCGACGCCCTGATCGCCGCCGACAAGACCGAGTTCAAGGACTGGGAAAAGGACACGCCATACTTCGAGGGCTGCCTGCCGATCGAGGTCATGGCCGAGCGCGGCCGCGAGACCCTGCGCTACGGACCGATGAAGCCGGTCGGCCTGACCGATCCGCACCGGCCCGAAAAGCCGCACGCCGTGGTCCAGCTGCGCCAGGACAACGCCCTGGGCACGCTCTACAACATCGTCGGCTTCCAGACCAAGCTGAAGTACGGCGAACAGACCCGGGTGTTCCGCATGATCCCGGGCCTGGAGACCGCGGAGTTCGCCCGCCTGGGCGGCATCCACCGCAACACCTTCATCAACTCGCCTGCGCTGCTCGACCGGACCTGCCGGCTCCGGGCCCAGCCCCGGCTGCGCTTCGCCGGCCAGATCACCGGCGTCGAGGGCTACGTCGAGAGCGCGGCCATCGGCCTCCTGACTGGGCGTTTCGCAGCCGCCGAGCGCCTCGGCCTGGAGATCGCCGCACCGCCGGAGACCACCGCGCTCGGCGCGCTGCTTCGCCACATCACCGGCGGCGCCGCGTCCGATACCTTCCAGCCGATGAACGTCAACTTTGGGCTTTTCCCGCCACTGCCGGCGGGTCAGGGCCGCCCACCGAAGGGCCGCGCGCGCAAGCAGGCCATGAGCCAGCGCGCCCTCGCCGACCTGCAGGCCTGGCTGGGCGGCCTGGCCCAGGCGGCCGAATAAGGAACCGAAGCAAATGGTGCTCGAACTGCTCCGCGAAGGTCTCAAGAAACGCACCGCGCGCCAGCGCGACCGCCGCTTCCTGGAAGCGACCATGGCAGCCAGCGCGCTGGTGTCCTTTGCCGATGGCCAGGTCTGCTTCAACGAGCGCATGCGGCTCGACCAAATTCTGAATCATCTGCATCAACTGCGGGCCTTCGACGTCCACGAAGCAATCAACCACTTCAACAAGGTGATCGAGGACCTCAAGGCGGAGCCCGAAGAGGGCCATGCCCGGGCGATGGAAAGCGTCGAGGCCTTCGCCGGGGACGCGGCCTCGGCCCGGCTGATGGTCAGGGCAGCCTGCCATCTCTGCGTGGCGGACGGCGTGTTTACCGAGGGTGAGCAGGAGCAGATCGCCGAGCTCTGCGTGCTGCTGGACGTCAGCCCGGAGGACTGCGAGCTGGACGAGATCATCCGGGCCAGCAAGGAAGAAGCCTAGATCGAGATCGGCTCCGAGGGCGCCACGCTCGAGCGTGGTTTTCTTGATCTGTCTCAAAAAGTGTCAGCCCGAAGTCGAGTACAATTCATAGCTGTCAGGGGCGGCCATGGGGCGCGAAACCGCGGTCCTATCGCCAGTCCCGAATTGTAGTTCGGCTTGGTGCGCCCGAACCTCGATACAACCAAAAAATGGGTTCGGTGTACGACTCTCGAGATAGGGAGAGACGGGGGCATGACGCATCGCAAATTCGCGCTGCTCGTTCTGACAGCGCT
>JASJAL010000376.1 GCA_030067055.1 Kiloniellales bacterium
GGCGGCGGCGGTGGCGGCGGCGGCGGTGGCGGCTGATCGCCGGGGATGACTTGCTTCGCGCCGATGACAGCGACGCCACGAAGACTCGATCGATTGCGGCGTCGGCCCCAGCCCGGAGGCCGCATCGGTCAACTGTCCCTCAAACTCGCGTCGCGGCAGCAGCCGAAGGTTCGACTTGACCTGGCACCTGCGGGCCGACGGCTAAACCGATTTCAGGCCTTCACCGTCGATGCGGATCGGCGCCGCTGCGGCCTTCGCGATCGGAGATCGCCTATTGGGGGACGAGCCGTGTCACCAGGGGGCACCGCAGGAAGGACAAGGAATAGCCAATTTCAGGCATTCGTGGCCCTCTGCATTGCGCGACGGCTCGCCCGACCATTCGCGACTGCTGTGAGATTGCGAGCAGGCGTTCGTTAAAGCGCTGAAGACAGCGGATCGACGACTTGGCCCGCTGACAGCCTCATTCGACCCAGCCGAGAACGTCGCGGAGCACACTCCAGCGCTTCTTGGAGGTCTTCTCGTCGCGGCCGAGGATCCAGTAGTTGAAGAGTCGCTCGCTGGTGCCATCGAGGCGGTTCAACCTAATCCAGTTCGCAAGATATCCCTGAAAATGCGAATCCTCGCGCCCGCCGATCACGAAGACGAGCGGGACTCCGAAGCTTCCGTCCTCGGCTGCGTGAACGAACTTGAACTTCGGATAAATCAGGGTCCAGGCGGCGCCGCCCTCCGCCGACGTGACCAGACCGTCCAGGCCGGCCACCTTTCCGTCGAAGAAGTCGCGCTCGGTTTCCAACTCCACAAGCTCCACGTTGTCGAAGCCTTCGGCCCTGATCCGATCGCCGAAATAGGTTTTTTCCAGAATGCCCATCTTGATCGGGCCGAGGCCGCGGATTCGATTGGCCGTGGCGAAATCGACGGCGCGGTGGTCCGGCACGATCACACCCAAGTGCACGACGAGATAGGGATCCGAAAGCAGCGCGCGCTCCGCCAGCGAGGGAACGCCAGCGATCCCGGAAATGGCGAAATCGAAATGGTCGGCGTCGAGCTGATCGAGAAGCGTCTCGCGTTGATAGGGTATCAATTCGATCGAAGCTTCCAGATCCTGTGCCAGGCGATGGGCCAGCTCCACGTCGTAGCCGACCAAGTCCCCGGCGGCATTGAAGTAGCTGAACGGCAGTCGGTCCCTCAGATAGCCGATGCGAATAACACCACGTCGCCGAATCCTGCCCAAACGGGATTCCCCGGGCTCCAGTGCGACCGGATTCGGCGAGGCCTCGGACAAGACCGTCGCCTCCGCTTGGCCCCGCATCAGCTGCATCTCGGCAAGCACCTGATCCTTCTGAAAGGCGTCCTCGAAGCTGTAGGCCAGGAAGCCGCGGATGCCGAGCACGGCAACCAAGGCCACCGCCCCCGAGGCGACGGCAAGCCTGGCAAGACGCCCACTTCGAATCTTGGCCAGCCCTGCCACCGCAGAGCTCGTTACGATCGTGAAGGCCATGATGTGCATGACATTGGCGAGTTCGGCCACGCGGCCCGCGAAAACGCCCGAGACCAGGAACAGCTGAAAGATGTCCGAGGGCAGTCGCTCCGCTTCCAGCAAGTAGGGAATGGCGACCGTCAGCTTGCCGAAGGCAAGGAACAGGCCGGCCGACAGGAGCAGGGAAAAGTCGGCAAGGCCGAAGGATTCGCCGTAGAACCAGGCCGCGAAGGGCACGAAGATCAGGCTCACGATCTTGCCCGAGGACGGGAAGGCATAGCCGAGCGGGATGATGAACTCCGGATGCGCATCGGCGGGGCCCCGATCGGTGTTTGCCGCTTCGTAAAGCTGCCTTATGCCTTCGATCATCAGCGGAATCACGACGAAGGCGCTGCCGGTGACGAAGGCCGTGATCAGCGCGTCCCGCGATGCCGACAGGATGTCGCGATAGCGAAACGGCGTGACGGCTGCCACCAGCAGAGGCATCACGAGGAACGTCAGGAACAGCACGGCCGCCGTGAAGGTGAGCAGGTAACCCTGGAGGCGGCCAAGTTCTTCCAGCGACAATGTCCCGAAAGCGCTGGCCGAGATCGCGAAGACGCCGATCGGCGTCAGGTTGATGACGAAGCCGTTGATCCGGCGCAAGGCCAGGGCGGCGATCTCCAGCTGCGATATGAGGGCCTCTTTGCCGCGGACCTTCATGATGGCAATGCCGAACAGCCCGAAGAAAAGGACGACCGCCGGCACGTAGTTGCTGGACAGGGAATTGAAGGGGTTGGAGGGGATGTAAATGTCCAGATGGTTCACCTGCGCCGGAGCCTCGATCAGGCTGGTGCTGAAGAAGGCGCCCACCTCCAGGGGCGGCAAAGCCAGAGCCATCACGACAACGGTTGCCGCGGAGACGCCCCACAGGGCGAGTAGGGCGATGAGCCCGTAGCGGGCCAAAAGCCTGCCTTCCGTCACGGACAGGCGGCCGATGCTGGCGACCAGCGAGACGACGATATAGGGCAGCACGGTCATCTGCAGAAGACCGACGTAGGCGTCGCCGACGAACTTGAGCGGCGCGGCGATTTCACCGAGAAAGACCCCGCAGGAGATCCCCAGCCCGACACTGACGAAGATAAGCGTGGTCAGGCTCGGCCAGCGACGCGCGCCTCGACTGTCTCTTCCGGATGGAGATGCCGTTTCCGACATGAAATACCGCCCTTTTGCCCGAGGACGACTCCGTCTTCGGGGATTTCCAAGCCTTTATTGCAACGTGCGGGACCGGCGTCCAGAGAGGCGAAGTCCCGCTTGTGGTCGGACCGCGAAGGTCAACGGCGAAGCGACAAGCGGCTTTCTCGCTTGGCGCCTCACGCCAGAGGCCCGCTGCTGCCTATGATCCCGCCGGCCTTCCTGCTCAACTGCGCGTTGTTGACGGCGGGCCGGCATTTGGGCCTTATGGCCCGGCACTCTTGCCATTGCTCGCTAACCTGAGTGGACGCTGGCGTTCCCGACCATGGCGATCGGCCGTCTTTTCATCGCGATCCAAGTCTTCGCCATTCTGCTGGTGTCGGCACCGGTACTGGCGGAATCCTCGGATCGTGCCCCACGATTGCGCGAGAGCTTCGATCCCAGGCTTCAGGACGAGCTCGAGAGCAACCTGCGTTCGCTCAAACTCTGGCCGGCGGTCGAGAACGGCAAGCTCGCCGTCGCTTTGGTCGACATCGAGGATCTCGGCAGTCCCCGCCTTGCCGCGGTCAATGGCGACGAGATGTTCTATGCCGCGAGCTTGCCGAAAATCGCGATCCTGCTGGGCGCCTTCGTGGAGATCGAGGCCGGCCGCTTGCAGGCAACCCCGGAGGTACGCGGATATCTCACCGACATGATCCGCTATTCCTCCAATTCGGCCGCCACCAAAGTGCTCAACCTCGTCGGCAAGCGGAGGCTGATCGAGATCCTGCGGTCTGAGCCCTACCGGCTGTACGACCCCGCGGTGAATGGCGGACTTTGGGTCGGCAAGGAATATGCGTCTTCGGCGGCCTACGAGCGCGACCCGCTGCATAACCTCTCGCACGGTGCGACAGCCATTCAGGCCGCCCGATTCTACTACCTTCTTGAGACCGGCCAGCTGGTGAATCAACAGCTGGCCGAAGAGATGAAGCTGGTGCTCTCCGGGCCCGGCATCAATCACAAGTTCGTCAAGGCTCTCTCGGGCATTCCGGGCATCAAGATCTATCGCAAATCCGGATCGTGGCGGAGCTGGCATTCCGACAGCGTCCTGATCGAGGCCGGACGCCACAAGTACATCCTCGTGGCGCTGGCGGAGGACCGGGCCGGAGGGCATTGGCTCAGCCGGATCGCCTTGTCCATGCATCGCCTCGTCACGTCGGCGGGCGTGGCGTCCGAGTAGGTCTTGCGTCCGGGCCGGTCTCGGCAATTGCCGCCGTCCTATTGCGGCGCCGCGTGTTTCTGCTCGATCAACTGGTGGATCCGGGTCGCCAGCGTCTGATGGTCGACCGCTGAATTCTTACGCAGCACGTTGGACAATAGCGTCACCATATAGAACAGCCTCGGGTTCCCGGCCGGCGCTTCGACGACGGCGACCGAGTTCATGAGGTTCAGCTTGTTGCCCATGTACTTCTTGCAGGTGAAGCCCTCTTCCGCCTCGCACTTGTAAAACGATCCGGATTTGAAATAGACCGCCGACTCACGCAGCGCCGGCGAGGACGCGTAGCGGATGCGGCGCTCCGTGACGTAGAGCAGCCGCTTGATCTCCCGGCTCGAGAATTCGTCGACGATCTTTCCTTGCTCCATGCGCAGCACGAACTTCAACAGCTCCCGACTGGTGGCGTAGCTGGTCGTGCCGGGCACCTTGGCCTTGCCGGTTCTCGTCAGGAAGCTGCCCTGGCGCAGGCGCTCTACGTCCAATCCGTTTCTGGTCAGACCGCCCTCGAAGGCGGTGACGAATAGATCGCCGAGCTCCTTCTTGGGCGTTTCGTCGAAGAACCGCTGCGAGGCGTCGGATGGCTGCGGATAGCCTGCGTCGAAATGCTTCAGCAGCATCGTCTCTCTTTGCACGATCGCCGCCGCCGCGTTGGAGCTGGGCGAAAGCATCCAGTCGACGAACTCGAGCAGGGATGCCTGATCGCCGACTTGCAAGGGACGGCGGGTCAACACCTGGGATTCCGGATCCCAGAGGCGGACCGTGTGACTGTCGCTCTTGATGAAGTCGTCGGCGACCACCGTCGTATCGCGCAAGATGGCTTGCCGGCGGCCTAGGTCGTCCGGATGAGCATCGGCCAGGGCCTGAAACAAGGCGGCGGCAACAACGATCTTGCCGACGCTGCCCGGATTCTGAGCGCGCTCGCCGTTGTGCTCGGCATAGCGAACGTTCGAAAGGTCCGACAAGTCCAGCACCGCGATGCCGTAGTGATCCTTGGACCCACCTAGCAAATCCGAGATCTGCGCGGTGAAGCCTGGATCCGGCGCCGGAAGCTCCAGGTTCTTGTGCTCGAGCAGGCGCAGGTCGACCTGTTCGACGGACAGCAACTCGCCGGGGATCTTCTTCTGGCCCTTGATCTTGCCCTCGTGGGCCAGCCGCGCCTGTTCCAGGCGGCGAATGCCGGTGTCCTCGCTACCATAAAGTGGATAGGCGACGGCCTCGGGGTTCTGCGCAAGCAGCAAGGCGAGGATGATCGCCGCAAGTCTCATGGCTTTCCCTCCCTGGGTAGGGCTTCGAGGTCGACGGTTTTGTCGCCGGAGCTTTCCATGCCGCTATCGAGCGAGGTCAAATAGGCGTTGCCCTTCGCCTGCCGGTTTTCAAGAAACGGCCGAATCTGGAACAGCTGGAGTTCGCCGTTCAAGAAGCCGAACTCGACATCCGCAGGCACGGCCTGGCCTTCGGCGTTGACGATCTTCGGGAAACGCTCCGGCAGCTCCTTGGCAAGCTTGATCAGCTGCGCGATCTCGCTCTCCTCGAGTACGTGATCGGACCCGCTCACCTGGATCTCCTCGATGCCGCCGGCGGGATCGAGCTGGCGACGGTAGCGCGCCGTCGCTTGGGCCATCAGCCTTACTTCCCCGGTCTCCACATCGATGCGCAGCGATTCGGCGGCCTGACCGTCAACCGCGCCGCCGACACCTTCGTTGACCGCGACCGAAATCCAGTTCGCACGGCCGTTGTCGATATCCTGTGTCACCAAGACGCCGGATTTCTCGGAGTCGACGCTCTGCAACAGCAGGACGGCAGGAAAGACGTACTCGGGCTGGTCCATGTGCGATTGACGCCAGGCGAAGGCTCGGGCTGAAAATGGCGAAGCCCAGACCTTGGGGATCGCGGACAACACCGCTTCGACCCCCACCACGTTCGGCAGCGTGAGGTTGAGACCCGCACCGGTGAAGCCCGGAAGGTCCTCGACGTTGGTGTCGCTGCGCACGAAGACGCCGTAGCCGCCGTCCGGGCCGAAATACGCCTCCATGGCCTGCTCGAAGCGAAGCCGGAAATCTTCGTCCGGCTTCGCCGACGCGATCCAGGCCTCGAGCTCGGCCCTGAATTTCTCGGTCGCGCCTTGACGTTCCTCCGACCCCGACGGCATCCCCTCCAGGCGCCGGTATTCGCTGACCATCCACTGGAACGCGCTTTGACCGCTATCCCGATAGGGTCGCTCCAGCAGGTTTCGAAACACGCCGAACGGGATCGCCAGGCCGCCCGCAACGGCGGCCGGGTAGTGGTGCAGCAACTCGCCGAGCTTCGCGGCCTTCGGTCCCACGACTCGGCCGGAGTCCTTCGCCCGGAGGTCGTTCAGGGCAAAGAACTCCAGAGCCTTCAAGTCGAGCTTGTCCAGATCGGGTTGTATGAGGGAAGCCTGATCGGCTTCTTCCTTTGCGAAGAGGTCCTGCTGGCGCCCGTCGTCCAGGGCGAAACGCACCGAGCCCTTCGGCGACACCGCGAGGGTTATGATCTCGCCCTCGTGACGCTTCAGTTCCGCGATCAGGCTCTCGTCGACGACGACGTTGGGGATGCCGAGGTTGCGCGCCAGGAGCTGGACGTGGGAGAGCGGATTGCCTTCGCCCGCCGTCACGATCCCCGCCACCGGCGGCAGCTCTGCAACCGTTTCCGGCAGAACGTAAATGCCCTCCGGCTTGAGGTCCTGCGGGTCGCC
>JASJAL010000377.1 GCA_030067055.1 Kiloniellales bacterium
CGCGGCGGGCCTCGAAGAAACCGGGGCGCAGCGGCCGCAGCTCGCCGTAGCGGCGGAAGAAGGGCTCGCCGAAGGTCCCGAAGAGGGTCGAGAAGGCGAGTTCCACCTCGGCATCGGCGTAGTGGATCGCCGGGTCGACGAAGGCGGCGATGCGGCCGCCACGGACCAGCACGTTGCCGCCCCACATGTCGCCGTGGATCAAGGACGGTGGCGCGGCCTCGCCGATCAGCGTCGGCAGGCGGCCGCAGAGCACTTCGAGTTGCTTAAGGGTCTCCGCCGGCAGGTGGCCGGCCTCCAGCGCGACTCGGCCAAAGTGCAGCAGGCGCCGCTCGGCAAAGAAGTCGGCCCAGCTTTCGGTCCAGGGGTTCGGCTGGGGGAGCGGGCCGATCAGGGTGTCGCGCTCGAAGCCGTAGCGCGGCGCCGCGATGCCGTGCAGGGCCGCCAGCAGCTCGGCGGCGTGGGTCTCGGCCGCCCGGTCGATCGCGTCGCCAGCCTCGACGTAGTCGATGATCAGCAGATCCGCGGCCGCGTGGCGCACCGCCGGGACCGGCAGCTCGGAGTTCTCGGCCAGATAGCCGAGCATGAAGGCCTCGAGCATCAGGTCGCCGCGGGAGGCCGACTTGACGACCACGGCCTCGCCGCCGTCCAGATCGGCGCGGTAGACCTCGGCGATGCAGCCGCCGGTCAGAGGCGAGAGGCGGCGGGGCCGGCGCCCCAGGGCGGCTTCGACGGCGGCAGCGAGGGCCGCGGTCACAGGTGATCCCGTTGCAGGCTCGCGACCAGCCCCTCGACACCCTTCTCTATGAGTTCCAGCGCCAGATCGAACTCGCCGAGGTTGCCGTAGTAGGGGTCCGGCACGTCGCTGAGACCCGTCTCCTCGGGATGGTAGTCCATGAAAAGCTTCAGGCGGTCCTCGGCGCCGGCCGGGCAGATCCGCTTCATCTCCTCAAGGTGGCCACGGTCCATGGCGATCAGGAGCGAAAAGGCCTCGAAGTCGCCGTCCCTGATCTGGCGGGCGCGCAGCTCCTTCAGCTTGTAGCCGCGCAGCAGGCCCGCGGCGATCGAACGCTCGTCCGGCGGCTGGCCGATGTGCCAGCTGCCGAGGCCGCAGGAATCGACCGCGACCTGCGCCTCCAGACCGCGTTCCGCCAGGCGCTTGCGCAGCACCGCCTCGGCGGTGGGGGAACGGCAGATGTTGCCGGTGCAAACGAAGAGGACGCCGACTTTCGTCATGAACCGCTACACGGACCGCAGGTTATGATCGCCTTTTCCACGCGCTCGTCTATCATCCCTCGCATCATGGGGCAACGCAGCGCAGGCCGGATCGTCATCCTGACCGGGGCCGGGATCTCCAAGGAGTCCGGTCTCGACACCTTCCGCGATGCCGACGGCATCTGGGCCAAGGTGCGCCTCGAGGACGTCGCCACCCCGGAGGCCTTCGCCCGCGATCCGGCCACGGTCCACGCCTTCTACAACGCCCGGCGCCGGGGGCTGCTGGCCGAGACGGTGCAGCCCAATCCCGCGCACCTGGCGCTGGCCCGACTGGAGGCCGAGTGGCCGGGCGAGGTCCTGCTGGTCACCCAGAACATCGACGACCTGCACGAGCGCGCCGGTTCCCGCAACCTGATCCACATGCACGGCGAGATCCTCAAGGCCCGCTGCCTGGCCTGCGGCGCGGTCACCGCCTGGCGGGAGGACATGGACCTGGAGAGCCGCTGCCCGAGCTGCGCGGCGACGGGCAACCTGCGGGTCGACGTCGTGTGGTTCGGCGAGATGCCCTTCCAGATGGATCGGATCTTCGCGGCCCTGGCGGCCTGCGACCTCTTCGTCTCGATCGGCACCTCCGGTGCCGTCTACCCGGCGGCTGGCTTCGTCGAGGCGGCCCGCAGCACCGGCCGGGCGCACAGCGTCGAGCTCAACCTCGAGCCCTCGGACCGCCACAGCGCTTTCGCCGAGCGGATCTATGGCCCGGCCGGCGACGTCGTGCCAAGCTACGTCGAGGGCCTGCTGTCGGAGGCCGGCTGAACCGCGGCGGGAGACCCAAACCCATGAGCAGAGACGAGATCCGGGATTCCGAGGCCCTGCGCGCCCAGCTGGGCGAGCCCAGCGACCTGGTCCGGCGCAAGAAGCTTCGGCGGCTCGATCCCCATTGCCGGCGCTTCATCGCCCTGTCGCCCTTCCTGGTCCTCTCGACCGCGGATGCCGAGGGCGCCTGCGATGCCTCGCCGCGGGGCGATGCGCCGGGCTTCGTCTCGGTCCTGGACGACGGCCGGCTGCTGATCCCGGAGCGGCGCGGCAACAAGCTGGCCGACTCGCTGCTGAACATCCTGGAGAACCCCCGGGTCGGCCTGCTCTTCCTGATCCCCGGGGTCGATGAGAGCCTGCGGGTCAACGGGCGCGCCGGCCTGACCCGGGAGGCCGCGCTGCTGGCCCCCTTGGCGGTCAAGGGCAAGGCGCCGGAGCTCGGGATCCTGGTCGAGGTCGAGGAGGCCTACCTGCACTGCGGCAAGGCCCTGATCCGATCTCGGCTCTGGGATCCGGCGTCGCGGATCGAGCGCGACCGCCTGCCCAGCCTGGGCCGGATGATCGCCGATCAGGTCAGCGGCTACGACTCCGAAGAAACCGAGGCCTATGTCCAGGAAAGCTATCGCGAGCGCCTCTACTGACGCCGCCGACCCGATGGCCGGGCTGGCGGCCCTGCTGGCCGAGGTCCGCGCCTGCCGGCTCTGCGCCGCCGAGCTGCCGCAGGGGCCCCGGCCGGTCCTGCGCGCCCATGCCGAGGCCCGCCTGATGATCGTCGGCCAGGCACCCGGAACTAAAGTTCATGCCAGCGGCATCCCCTGGAACGATAATTCCGGTCTGCGCCTGCGCGATTGGCTGCAGACCGACCCCGAGACCTTCTACGACGAGAGCCGTATCGCCATCGTGCCGATGGGCTTCTGCTATCCCGGCCGCGAGGACCGCGGCGGCGACAAGCCGCCGCGCCCGGAATGCGCGCCGGCCTGGCACCCGCGCCTGCAGGCCGCCCTACCGAAGGTCGAGCTGACCCTCCTGGTCGGGCTCTACGCCCAGGCCCGCTACCTGGGCAAGGCGCGCAAGGCGAACCTGACCGAGACGGTCCGCGCCTGGCGGGACTACCTGCCCGACCACCTGCCGCTGCCCCATCCGAGCTGGCGCAACACCGCCTGGCTGAAGCGCAATCCCTGGTTCGAGGCCGAGCTGCTGCCCGACCTGCGCAACCGGGTCCGCCGGCTGATCTAGCCCTTCTTGACCTGCGTCATGGTCCCGGAGCGGCGGGCGGCGTCTTCTGGTCGTACACCGCCGCCAAAGCCTGGAGACCGCCGATGACAGAGCCGTCGAAGACCACCGCGCGCGCCGGCGCCGCCTTGAGCGCCGACGAGATCCGCCGCATCGCGGGCGACATCTCGGACGCCAGGGTGCTGGCGATCCTCGACCTGGAGGTCAGCCGCGACGAGCTCGAGGAGGCCGTCGCCTGGGCCGAAGGCCAGTCCGACGTGCTCGGCGAGCTGGAGCTGCCGCTCTCCGGTGTGATCGGCGAGCTGCGCGAGATCCTCACCGCCGGCGAGGAGTGGGAAGAGGAACGACAGGCCGATTGATCGGGACGGTAGGCGGGCTGCCCACCGTTGACCCTCCGTCCGGCGGTCCTGTGGACGGAGGCGGTGTAGCAGCCCGCTCCTGCCGTCTCGGGTCCTTGGGCCTCAAGAGCGGTCTATCCGCTCCTCAGCCCCGCCGACCCTCGACCGGAGCCCACAACCGGGCTCCCTAGGGCAGACCAAACATTTTCGCCAAGACCGGCGTCACCGCCGCGAATCGACGACCTTTCAAGAGCCTATGACAGACCCGGAGCGAAATTCGTGATCTGCATCATGGTTTCCAGTTTCATCCGCCGGCAGGGGCCCTAACCGGGTGGAGGTCAGGGTCGAGTGCTATGCCGGGCACCGGGGCGAGGAAACGCCGCGCGCGCTGGCCTTCGACGGGCGCCGGGTCGAGGTCGTCGAGGTCCTGGACCGTTGGCTCGCGCCGGATCATCGGTACTTCAAGGTCTTGGGTTGCGACGGCGCGCGCTACATCCTGCGCCACGACACGGCGAGCGGCCGCTGGAGCGTCACTTTCTACGACCGGACCGGGCCGCGCTGATCGCCGCGTCGCGACGGCTTGATCTCGCTCAATGCCGACTTCTTCCGATTGCGCACCAATAGAAAAGTGATCGTGACGACGACATCGGCTTTCGGCCCAAATCCGGCACCGCTGGTCCCAGACGACGGCGTGGCCAGGCGGGGATGGTCGCACGAGCCTCACGATGCCGACATCCGTATTCGGGCCTGGGGCCCGACCCCGGCCGCCGCCTTCGAGGAGGCGGCCGCCGCCATGACGGCCGCGACCTGCGACCCGGAGCGGGTGCGGGCCCGGACCGCGATCCGGATAACCTGCACGGCGCCGGACCGCGAACTGCTGCTGGTCGAATGGCTGAACGCACTGGTCTACGAGATGGCGACCCGCGGCATGGTCTTCGGCCGCTTCCAGGTGCTCATGGACGACCACCGGCTGCAGGCCATCGCCTGGGGCGAGCCGCTGGACCGCGCGCGCCACCGCCCGGCGGTCGAGGTCAAGGGCGCGACCTATACCGCGCTAAGGGTCGCTCCGCGGGACGACGGCACCTGGGTCGCGACCTGCGTGGTCGATGTCTAGCGCGGCGCGATAGGAGACCTGGACAGGCGACCATGGACACCACGCGCTTGGAGCGGATCAGCGACATCGAATGGCGGATCGCGCCTTTCGGCGACATGCGCGTTCCCGCGGTGATCTTCGCCGACGAGAACCTGATCCAGGGCATGGACGAGAAGGTCTTCGAGCAGGTCACCAACGTCGCCTCTCTGCCGGGGATCGTGAAGGCCGCCTACGCCATGCCGGACGCCCACTGGGGCTACGGCTTTCCGATCGGCGGGGTCGCCGCCTTCGACCCAGACCGGGGCGGGGTCGTCTCGGCGGGGGGTGTGGGCTTCGACATCTCCTGCGGGGTCCGCTGCATGCCGAGCGGCTTGGGCCGCAGCGCGATCGAGGCGCGGCAGGACGAGCTCGCTGACGCGCTCTTCGCCGAGATCCCGGCCGGGGTCGGCAGCCACGGCGAGATCACCCTGTCGGACGAAGAGATGACCGCCATGCTCTCGGGCGGCGCCGTCTGGGCGCTGGACCGCGGCTACGGCCGAGAGGCGGACCTCGAGCGAATCGAGGAGCGGGGCCGCATGCCCGGCGCACGGCCCGACGTCGTGTCGGCGCAGGCGCGCAAGCGGCAGCGGCGCGAGATGGGCACCCTGGGCTCGGGCAACCACTACCTCGAGGTCCAGGAGGTGACCGCGGTCCACGACGCCAAGGCCGCCGCGGCCTTCGGTCTTGAGCAGGGCGAGGTCGTGGTCAGCATCCACTGCGGCTCGCGCGGCCTGGGCCATCAGATCGGCACCGAGTTCCTGCGCGACATGGTGCTGGCCGCGCCCGACCACCACATCGACCTGGTCGACCGGGAACTGGCCTGCGCGCCGATCCGCTCCCAGATGGGGGAACGCTACCTGGGCGCCATGCGCGCGGCGATCAACTGCGCCCTCGCCAACCGGCAGATCATCGGCCACCTGACCCGGCAGGTGTTCCGGCGCTTCTTCCCGGAGGCCGACCTGCCGCTGCTGTTCGACGTCTCGCACAACACCTGCAAGGCGGAGACCCATCGGACCGACGGCGACCGCCGCGAGCTTTACGTTCACCGCAAGGGCGCGACCCGCGCCTTCGGACCCGACCATCCGAGCCTGCCCGCGGCGCTGCGCGGGGTCGGGCAGCCGGTGCTGATCGGTGGGACCATGGGCTCGGCGTCCTACGTCCTGGCGGGCGCCGCCGGCAACGAGCGCCGGGGTTTCTCGTCCGCCTGCCACGGCGCCGGACGCAAGATGAGCCGGCACCGAGCGCGCAAGACCTGGCGCGGGCGGGCGCTGGTCGACGAGCTGGCGGCGCGGGGCATCGCGATCCGCAGCCCGTCGGACCGAGGTATCGCCGAGGAGGCCCCGGGCGCCTATAAAGACGTGGTCGGGGTGGTCGAGGCCGCGGAGAAGGCGGGCTTGGCGCGCAAGGTCGCGCGGCTGGAGCCGGTCATTTGCATCAAGGGTTAAGAGCAGTAGGGGAGCAGGAGATGGACGTTCCTTTGGAGTTGAGCTTTCGCAACATGGATTCCTCGGACGCGGTGGAGGCCCGCGTGCGCGAAAAGGTCGAGAAGCTCGAGCAGTACTTCGGCCGCATCAACTCCTGCCGGGTGGTGGTCGAGGCGCCGCACCGCCGGCACAACAAGGGCAAGATCTACCACGTAAGAATCGAGATCGGCGTGCCCGGCCGCGCACCGCTGGTGGTCAGCCGCGATCCTGGGCAGCGGCACGACCACGAGGACGTCTACGTCGCGATCCGCGACGCCTTCAACGCCGCCAAGCGGATGCTCGAGGACCACTCCCGCAAGAGCGCCGGCAAGGTCAAGGCCCACGAGGCGCCGCTGCACGGCAAGGTGACCAACCTGCACGGCTTCGAGGGCTACGGCTTCGTCACCCTGAGCGACGGCCAGGAGGTCTA
>JASJAL010000378.1 GCA_030067055.1 Kiloniellales bacterium
CGGCAGGAAGCTGAGCTCCGCCGCGGTCAAGCCGAACTCCTCGGCGAGCTGGGGTGCGGCATCGCCCATCTCCTCGGAAACCCGCTGCAGGGTCGCATCCAAGCTCAGGCCGGCCTCGGCGCAGATCACCATGAGATCGAGCGCGTCCGGCAGGGATTTGCGGATCAGATCCCAGCGCTTCTGGATGACGTTCTTGACGTAGATCTCGGGGGCGTAGGTCCCGAAGATCGTGAGGCCGAGGACCGCGAGCAGCTTCTGGATGTTGTCGAGGTTGTAGAGCTCCAGGACGTAGAGCACGAACAGGGAAACACCGCCGAAGACGAAGGGCAGGGCCAGCTTCGCAAACAGGAAGCGAACGACGGCATCCTTCGATCGCCAGCCGGCCTGCGACAGCCGGCGAGAGAGCTTGTCGCCCTGTGCGCTTCGGAGCAGCTTCAGCCGGTCCACGACCTGACGCATCACCGTCGTCGCCTGCAGCTTCTGGCGCCGCCGCGGCGTCACCATGATGCCTTCCTTGAGATGCAGGCGGCGATCGGCCATTTCCTTCATGCGCCGTTGCGAAGGATCGCGAACGACCAGCGCCGACCAAACCGCGATCGTCATCACCAGGGCCGACAGGCCGGCCATGGCGATGACAATTTCTTCCGATCCTATGTTGTCGAAGGGGTTCATATCTCGAACTTCACCATCTTGATCATGACGCTGATGCCGACCACAAAGGAGCAGAGGCCAATTCCCAACAGCATGTGCCCACGCGGATCGATGAAGAGCTTCATGATGTAGTTGGGGTTCACGAGGTAGATCATGCCGCCCATCACGAAGGGAAGAACGCCGATGATCATCGCGCTCGCCTTGGCCTCCGACGACAGCGCCTTGATCTTCAGCTTCAGCTGCCGCCGGCCACGAAGAACATCGCCCAGGTTGTTGAGGGTTTCGGCGAGGTTACCGCCGGTCTCCGCCTGAACGGCGAGGCTGATCGTGAAGAACTTGAACTCTTGGAGGTCCAGCCTGTTCGCCGCCTCCCACATGGCCTCTTCCATGGTTCGGCCGAACTTGACCGCATCGGTGATGATTCGGAATTCTTCGCCGACAGGGTCCTGAATCTCGGTGCCGACGTTGGTGATCGACTCGGAGACCGGCAGGCCGGACTTGATGCCTCGGACCATGAGTTCGATGGCATCGGGAAAGAAGTCCAGGAACTTGGTCTGCCGCCGCTTGACCAGGTAGCCGACAAAGAAGTGCGGAAGGGCGATGCCGGCGCCCATGCCGATCAGAACGTTGGCCGGAAGCGGGGTGAGGCCGGCCAGCTCCGCAACTCCGAAGAAGATCCCGCCGATTACCGCGGATATCACCAGGTAGGTCGCCAGCGAGATCTTCAGGGCAGCACGTTTTAGGCGCTGGCGAAGCATTTCCGGGTTCGGCAGGAGGTTACGGATGATCTGGTCGAGCGCGGCGATGTCACTGTAGGAAGTCGAGAGCCGGACGTTTACAGCGCCGTCCTTGCCCTTGTCGCCGGAGGCTTCGATGTTGCCTTTCGCCCGCTCCAGGCGCCGCAGATAGTTCTTGTCGACGCCGGTAAAGGCCGCAAACAGCAGCAGCCCGACCGCGGCTCCGATCATCATGAAGAGCATCAGCTCTTGTTGGCCTATTGAGTCGAACATAAACCTTGCCCCTAGATGGCTTCCAGCAGGACCTTGTCGAGTCCGAAGTAGGCCGCCTTGCTGGTGAAGTGCGGACGCAGCCCGGTCGACTTGAAGACACCCGTGATCTGGCCTTGGGTATCCTGGCCCTCGAACTTGAAGTTGAAGAGTTCCTGCGTGGTGATGACGTCGCCTTCCATGCCGACGACCTCGGCGATGCTGGTGACCCGGCGAACGCCGTCGCGCATCCGGCTGATCTGGACGATCAGGTCGAGTGCCGCCGCGATCTGGGTGCGCACGGCCTTACTCGGAAGATTGATGCCGGCCATGCCGACCATGTTCTCCAGACGGGTCAGCGCCTCGCGCGGTCGGTTGGCGTGAACCGTGCCGAGCGACCCGTCATGGCCGGTGTTCATGGCCTGAAGCATGTCGACGGCCTCGGCGCTACGCACCTCACCGAGGATAATCCGGTCCGGGCGCATACGCAGAGAGTTCTTCACAAGGTCTCGCATCGTGACTTCGCCTTCGCCCTCCAGGTTGGCCGGGCGTGTTTCCAGCCGGACCACGTGGGGCTGCTGCAGCTGCAACTCGGCGGCGTCCTCGATGGTGACGATGCGCTCGCCCTGGTCGATCATCTGCGACAGAGCGTTCAGCAGGGTGGTCTTACCGGAGCCGGTACCGCCAGAGATCAGGATGTTGAGGCGGCTACGGGCGGCAACCTTCAGGACCGCGCACATCTTTTCCGAGATGTTGCCTTGCTGGGCCATGATGTCGAGCGTGATGCCCTTCTTGGCGAACTTACGAATTGAGATCGAAGCGCCGTCGATCGCCAGCGGTGGGATGATGATGTTGACACGACTGCCGTCCAGCAGACGGGCGTCGACCATTGGCGTCGATTCGTCGACGCGCCGGCCGATCTGGGAGACGATGCGGCGCGAAACGTTCAGAAGGTGCTCGTTGTTGCGGAACACAACGTCGGTCATCTCGAGCTTGCCGCCCCGCTCCACGTAGGTCTGCTTGGGGCCGTTGACCATGATGTCGGTCACCAGCTCATCGGCGAGCAGGGGCTCGAGCGGGCCGAGGCCCAGCATGTCGTCGAGCAGCAGCTCGACCAGCTGTTCCTGCTCAACGGCGTTGAGCCGCATCCGCTCTTCGTCGAGCACCTCCTTGAGGATGTCGCCGATCTGCATGCCCAGCTCGTCTCTGGGCAGCTTGGTGGCCGCGGTGACGTCGATCCGCTCCAGGACGATCGGCTGTATCTTCTCACGGGCCTTTTCGACGGTCGGCAGCGGCGTGGTCGTCTTCTTCTTGGCCGTGTAGACCTCGGGCTTCTCATCGCCACCTCCGCCGGGCGACAATGGCCCGGCGCCGGAGGGGCCCGTCTGGAGCAGCCAGCTGATCAGCTCCGTGACGACCAGCCTGCGGGTCAGGAGGTCGACGTGTTCTTCGCCCTGATCCAGCGTCGCGGTCACGATCTCGCCCATGCGGATCGCCAGCTGCGGCCGCGGCAGCTTGCTGACGTCGTCGTCGGCGAAGGCCTCGAGAACGACGGGCTTGAGCCGTTCGAGGTGGGGCGACAGGTCCGCGCCCTGGTCTCCGCCGCCCTGTCCCTGGGGCCTCTGTGGCTGTCCCGCGCCGTTGGTCCGTGGAGTTGCAGTCATTTTGCAGCCTTACCTAGCTCTCGTTGAACCGGCCTTACTTGGGCTTCTTCTTGAACAGACTGAACGACATCTTCTTCTTGGGGCCAGCCGGGGCCTTACCCTTGCCTTTGCCCTTGGCAGGGGTCTTGGGCTCCTCCTCGGTGCCGAGCTTGTCGGCGACCTGCCGGATCAGCTTGACCGCCTTGCTGGACTTGGCCGAGACCACCAACGGCTTGCCGCTGTTTGCGGCCTTGGTGAAGGCCTTCGAGTCCTCGGGCATCAAGAAGTCGACCTTGCGTCCCAGCGCCTTCTGGAACTCGGCCTTCTTGACCGCTTCGTGCGAACCGCCGGAGCGATTTGCGATCACGGTCACCGGAACGTTGGGCGCAGCCTCGTCGACCGAGCTCAGGATCCGGATTGAGTCCCTCAGTCCGGCCAAGGTGAGCTCGGTCACCAGGATCACGTCGGTCGCCTGCTGCAGCACCCGCTCGCGCACGGCGAAAGCGGGCCTGGGCAGGTCGATGACGACGCATTCGTTGCCCCGGCTGAGCGCCTCGAAGAGCACGTCGATGGCGGAGGGGTCGAAGTTCGTCTCCAGCCGCAGGGTCTCCTCGGTCGCCAGCACGCTGAGGTGCTCGCTGACCTTGGCCATGGCACTGGAGATGAACAGGCTGTCGATCCGCGCCGGCGTTTCCAGCGCCTCGCGCAGGCCGCGGGTCGGCTCCAGATCCAGAGCCAGCGCCACGGTCCCGAACTCGAGATCGAGATCGAGCAGCACCGTCTTCTTCTTCCGCTCTTCGCCGAAGATCCAGGCCAGGCTGACCGCGACCGTACTGGCGCCCACGCCGCCGCGCGAACCGATTACGGCGATGCGCTTGGTTTCCTGCGCATCGGCCTGGCTCGCTTCCTGGACCGGCTGCGCGGACTGCTGCGCCCGCGTGATCGCCGCCGTCAGGGCTTTCTCGGTCACCGGCTTCACCAGGTAGTCGGAGACGCCGGCCCCGATCAGCTCGCGATAGAGGCTGACGTCGTTGACCGTGCCGATGCCGATCAGCTTGGTCTCGTCAGTGAATGCGGTGGTCAGCGAGAGCATCGCCGCCAGAGGGGCATTCGATTCCCCCAGGTCGACGATCATGATCCGCGGAGGGGTCATCACCTCCATCAGATACTGCAGGGACTCCTTGGTGCCGCCGTCGAGCACCAGAGGCGTGGTGAACATGTCCCCAAGCACGCCCGCGACCACGTTGTGCGTCTGTCCATCGTTGACGAAGGCAACGCAGTCCGCATTCACGCTGCTTGCCGTCTCAGGCAAGCTGGTTTGTTCCGCGATGCTCATAGGTCGCTCGTCCTCTCTCTTTGGATCTTCTTGACCTTGTCCTTGCGATAGCGCTCGATCGAGGTCGCACCCTTGGTGCCGTCTGCCGGGCTGATGCCCCGGCCCTCGATGAGATCTTCCGGATAGGCCACCATGGCGCCGAGGTTCTGGGCCGTCGAACAGCCGACCCGGAACTCGGGTCGCACGCCGGGAATGATCGGCTCTTCGGTCCCGCAGTCCGGCTCCATCACGACGGCCCGACGGACTACGATGCCGATGCTGCCCGGCGCGATCAGTGGATCGCCGGCGTCATCCTCGACCTTCAGACCGAGGATCGTGAGCTCTCCACGAATCGCATCCAGGCGAGCGAGATCGGTCGGGTCGATCGTTCCGTCGCTGGCACGCGGAGCCGAAATGAGGACATCGTCCGTGGCGGTCACCTTGGATTCCTTCAGGAAGGCTGCCAGCCGCTGGCGTTCGACCCGGTCCAACTCCATGGAGTCGCTGCCGAAGGCAACGCGATGTTGGAGCCGGACCCATTCCGCCTGGGCCGGGGCATCCCACTCCGTGGGGGTCCACGACGCCAGAGGGATGAGCCCTTCGTTGATGCCGCCGTCGAATGCGCCACAGGCGGTCATCGGGAGCAGCGCCAAGACCGGCAGCAGCTTGCGAGTGAGAAAACGTTGCTTGATCGTCATGGCCTACTCCACGATGAAGCCGGCGGCGTTCGCCGGGCGCCCGGCGACCCCAACGGAGGGCCGCAAGGGAACGGTCTTGCGCGCCACCGGGACGGCAACTTCGCTGCCTCGCGCCGGCTGGCGGTAGCGGGTGTAGCGATCCATCGGCGTCGCCAGCGGCGTGTTGCTAGGCGTGACGAGGTATGGGGTGACGATGATCGCCAACTCGGTCTCGTCCCGCTGGAAGCGCTTGCTGCTGAAAAGCGCGCCGAGGATCGGGATGTCGGCGAGGCCCGGAGTCTTGTCGAGCGTGTAGCTCGAGTTCTGGAACTGCATGCCCGCGATTGCGAAGCTCTGACCCGAACCCAGCTCGACCGTGGTCTCCGCGCGCCGCACGAAGAGGGCGCGGACGACGAAGTTTCCGATCGTGACTTCGCCTTCGGTCGACAGCTCACTGATTTCCGGACGGACCAAGAGGCTGATCCTCCGGTCGTCGAGCACCGTCGGGGTGAATGCCAGGCTGACACCGAACTCCTTGAACTCGATGGTAATCGTGTCGTCGGTGGTGATGGCGATCGGAAACTCGCCGCCGGCCAGGAAGCTGGCCGTTTCGCCCGAGACGGCGGTCAGGTTCGGCTCGGCCAGGATTGTCACCAAGCCGTCCTCGGACAGGACATCGATCACGCCGTTGATGTCGAAGTCGCCGATGTGATCACCGCCGTAGATGGAGTCAACCTCGGTGCCCGTGCGGGTGATGAAGTTGTTGTCACCCGACAGGGGCGGGCTCAGTGATGCCGTGCCGGCCGCGGTGCTGAGGAGCACCGGATTTCCGGTCGCCACGCCCAGCAGGAACTTGCCGTCATAGAAGTTCTCCCAGCTCAGGCTCAGCTGTTCCAGGAGGTTCTTGGTCACCTCGGCGACCCTTACCCGGATCGAAACCTGATTGGGCATGGTCACGCGAATTCGGTTCACGACCTTCTCTTTTTCGCCTGCCAGGAAGCGTTCAGCCAGCAGCTTGGCATCTTCGGACTGCCGTTCGGTTTCGACCTCCCCTCGAAGCACGATGCCGCCGTTGACCGAGGCGACCTGAATCTGGCCGTCGGGCATGATTCGATTCAGCTCTTCGCGGAGACGGCCGAGGTTGTGGCCGACGGTGATTTCCCGCTTGACCATGATCCTCTCGTTGGCGTCGATCGCGTAGAACGTCGTGCCTCCGGGCTTCTTGCCAAAGACGTAGATGATCCGCGGCGACATGACCGTGACATCTGCGACCTTCGGGTTGCCGATGAAGACATTCTGCGCGGGCCGGGGCAGGCGGATGACCTGGCCCTCGTCGAGTTCCAGTTCCATGCGCTCGCTTTGCGCGGCCGTGGGTTCGGACCAGAGCGCAGCTGCCAAGACCGCAAGGCCGGCGAGCAAGGCTCTGGTTTTGGTGTTGGTGATCGTGATCATTCGGGCGCCTCC
>JASJAL010000379.1 GCA_030067055.1 Kiloniellales bacterium
GCCAGGTTGGTCGCATCCGACAGAGGCGAGATCCTATCCCCGAAATAGGCGCCGCTGATCACGGCGCCGGCGGTAATCGCGGGCGAAAGACCGACGCCTTGGGCCATGCCGATCAGGCCCACGCCCAGGGTGCCGGCAACGGTCCAGGAACTTCCGATGGACACCGCGACGATCGCCGAGATGGCGCAGGCAGAGAGATAGAAGTATTCGAGGTTCAGGATCTCAAGGCCATAGTGCATCATGGCGACGATGGTGCCCGACACTGCCCAGGTGCCGATCAACGCACCGACGGCCAGGAGGATGAAGAGGGCGGGGACGGCGACCATCACGCCCTCCTTGATGGCTTCGCGGATCTCGTCCCAGCTGACGCCGTGCAGGCGCCCGAAAACGGCCGCGATCCCAGCGCAGACCGCGATGGCGAACTGATTGGGCCCGGCCGTTGCCTCGTCGCCGAAGAGGAAAACTGCGAGCCCCAGGAGCCCGATCAGCAGAGACACCGTCACCAGGGCGGACACCAGCAGCGCCGGTTTCGTCTCAGTCACGACTGCGTCTCCGCTTGCCCGGCTTCAGTAACAATAACCCAGTGCGACTGCTGGCGCGCTGCCCGACACCAACCCTGTTTCCTCGAGACTGGCTTCAGGCTCGCGAAATCCCTGCAGCTACTCCGACGGTGCGACCAGCGCTTGTCGCGATCCCTAGAACAGCACGAACTGGTACGCCGGAATATCCGATTCTGGCTAGATTCGCCCGTCCGTTCCTGCCCATCGAGTGGTCCGGATAGCTCCTGAAAGCGGAAATCCGAACCGGTTTCGACCGCTTCACCCCCGAAAGCGGAAATTCAAGAGGCTGAGGCCGACAGGCAGATTCTGACCCAAGTTGGACATTGGAACTTCAGGACAGGTAACGGGTTGGAGCGACCCTGAACAGAGCGCTGCGCCAAGAACAACCCATTTTGATTGTCTATTCATGGGCGCGATACATGGTCGGTCACCAGATGATCGATCTCTATCAACAAATATCGGAGTACGTAGGCCGCCACGTGCTCGAACGGCGCCTGCCAGTCGGAAGTCAACGATGGGTCGAAATCTTACAGCGCGCCGTGGTCGTGATTCTCCGAGTCTGCCACGTCGCACCCAGTTGAGGCGTCCGGTACCGAAGAAAAGGGAACGCTTTTTCCGACCGGAGCCAGGAGTCCGCGAACTTCAACCTCGCCGAACCCTAGACGAATGGTGGGAGCCCTCTGTGTCCCTGACTGCTTCAACTTTGGGTCCGAGCGAACAATCAGATTGTACCGGACGTTCTTGCTCCGCTCAGACAGGTCGAACTGCGGGCAATCCCATGTTGCCGTCCACTCCACTGTGTGTGCCCCAAGCGCCAGTGGACGCAGATACAAATAGAAGCCTTTGTGGACGCTCGGGCTAAGGAGAAGCTCGGGAATATCATGCTCGGTGGCCAGGAAGATGCTCTCCTTTGGCAGCTGCACGTCGAAAAGCGAATGTGCAGCGGTTACCGCGCTCAAGGCCGGGAATTCCCACGCTGGTCAATGGGGCCCGCCCCGACGGGTCCTACAGGTCCTCTCGAAACCCGAAAGCCGCAGCCTCTGCTCTTATTTCGTCATTACCAGGACCGCCGCAGAGACTGAGGAAATCCGCCGATACGTAACGGCTCGCACCTGCATCTAGGTGCATTGCTTAGCGCCCGTTAGCCGCTCTTCTGGGCGGGCACCGGGCCCTCCTCGGGCTCCGCGCTTTCGGTCAGCTCTTTCAGCTTAGAGCGCAGGCGCTGCTGGCGCTGCGCCGTCTCGTCGGTGAGCTTCTTCATGTCCAGGTTCAGGCTCGCGACGAACACCGTCTCCAGGTCCTTGGGCATGCCCTTGATCGACACGCTGGCGCGCTCGCGAATGCCTTCGAAGATGGCCATCTTCTCGTCTAGGAAGTCCGTGGCGTCGAAACCCAGCCCAGCGACTTGATCGCCGTAGCGCTGTAGCCGACTCTGGAGGAGGTGGACGTATTCGCCGAGCAGGAACTCGGTGGCCACAACAAACGGCCGCGGCGGCTTGACTGCAAGGGTGTTCAAGGCGTTCACGATGTCGAACAGGCCGTCGGAAAAGCTCATCAGGAGCTCTCGGTACTCGCTGTCGAGCCGCTCGGCCTCGACTAGCTTGTCGTCAAAGCGCGCCGTCGTCGACCACCACACCGACAGAAGGAAGCCGAGCGTCACCGCGAAAGTGCTGGTCACGACGACCTTCACCGCGTAGAGCGGGCCGATCAGGATATCCGTGCTCTCGAACAGGTAGACTGAACCCGCGAACAGCACGCCAAAAACGAGGAGCAGAGCGAACAGGGGATGGGTGAACATCTTTCGTTTCAGCTTTTGTCGAGCCTTGTTGATCCACTGCCCATGAACCAGCTCCCGCTCCATCCGTTTTTTGTCGCTTTTTTGTATGGACAGGGCGCCCTTGGCCGCGGTGGCCGCGTCTTCGCCCTTGGCCATGGTCTTTTCGATGTACCCGCTCATCGTGCACTCCCGTCTTGTCTCTCTACGGCTCCAGGCCTTGCCGCAGTTAGCCGCCAGGCCCGCCTATTTCTCCTCGGCCTTGTACTTGCCCTCCAGGGTGACCGTTGTGCCGACGGCGGAAACCGACGTCGTACTGCTGCCGAGTTTAATGATGTAGAGCTTGTCCGCGGTCTCGATCGCCAGCACACGCCCGGCCACGGCGTTGTTGGCGGTTGCCAGCTCCAACGCGTGCGGCCAGCCGTCTTCGTGCAGGGACCGGAACAGCGGCGTCAGGTCGCCGAGGTCCTTCGAAGCTTCGTAGTCCGCCGCCGACAGCTCACCCAGGATCGCCGTGCCCTCGGCGTCCGGCGCCATGCGGATCGTCACGTCAACGGCGTCGATGGTCTTCCAGGAAAGCGCCAGGTCTTCGCCGCCCTCGACCGGGCCCGGCCCGACACGCTGCAGCCTAAAGGATCCGGACTTGAGCGGCGTGATCTTCGCTTCGGCCGGGGCCGGCTCGGGCTCTGTCACCACCACGACCAGCGTGCCAGCGGCCGTTCGTTCGCTCATATCCCGGACCCTGATAAGGAACTCGTAGCGGCCCGCGCCCTCGATTTTGCTGTGGAGATAGGACTGGAAGTTCAAAGTCACGTCTTTGTGAGCCCTAACCCTCTTGTCAAGGCCGAAAAGGTGGTAGTTGGTGCCGTCCAGGGTCGTGGCGAGGTCGACCTCGAAGGACCGTTCCTTGACCGACAGCGCATCGATGCCCTCGGTAGACTCGATGCGCACCCGGAGCCTTTCGAAGGCCCCGAGCGTGGCTCCCTGCGCGGCGGCCATGTCGAAACCCTGGGCCGTGATCTGCGGGCCCAGTGGCTCCTCGGCGAGGGCAAGGCAGGGGCCGATTGCGGGGGCCAGCAAGGCGATGAGGGCAAAGGGCGAAGGGCGCATGTTTTCCGGTCTCGGGCCAATAGCTGACAATCGCCTACCGGCGCGCATTGGGCTTCCGCCCGCTGACAGCGCCAACTCGGTAGCGCACGTACTTCGCCGGATGCTACGCCCCGCACAAAACGCGACCATGACCTGTATCAAGCTTGGAACCCGCGATGGGCCGCATCTGGGCCCGGCACGCCCCCGTGTTGGCGCCGTCGGCTAGGGGCCGGAAAACAGGCATTGTTCCCCGCAGCCCAGCTAGCGCATCAGGAAAAGGAGGCTGACATCCATAATGAAGCTAAAATAGCTCGCAACAAGTATCACACCCCAGGAGTGGGATCAGGGTGTCGGGCCTTTTATTTCCGAGGTCTTCTGCGGCTGATAGCCACGCGACATCCTGATCCTAGAAGGCGGGCTCTGACCCGCCCCCATAGATTGTGCCACTCGCTAGACTAGGCTCCTATCAGTCTGGCGGAAGCGTCGGTCTGTCTGGAGCCCATCCAGAGCGCAGGACAGATCTACACGTTAGTTCTGAATGACTGCTTGTGGCTATACCTTGTCCTCCAGGGGAAAGCCACGGGTTGTCCGCTATTGCTCCAGCTTCGGACCTCCGGGCTTGCGACAACCGCCCTGATCCCGACTCCGGACGTGTGTGATGGCAGCATGTGACGGGGCAGAATGACCCTAGTCGGCCCAACGCACGACGATCAGGCTTAACGCTATCGTAAGCACTAAGAATGACTACTCTTTCTGATTTGCGATGAAAGTTTGCCATTCCTGGTGCCTTCAAGCACGGCAGGAACGCATGTATCGCGCGCCATAGACTTGGAGCGAAGAAGATGGACGATGCGCGGCTTCGCGGCACTCCAGAGGCGGAGCCAGACTTCAAGGCAAGAATTGACAAAGTCTTTTCGACAGAGATCGAACCCTATCTGTCTGCCTTTCTCGCAGATGAAGCCAAGCAAAGGAAGCAAGTCCGCAAATTCAGGACCTGGATCATGGTACCGCTCGTGGTTCTCCTCACCGGCGCTGTGGCCAACCTTGTCCTTGGTGACCATGAGAACTCCTTCTTTCCCATCGCCCTCATCTTCCTCCTTTGCGGAGGGCTAGTGGTTGCAGCTGTCGCGCGACCGGCGCCAATACAGCGACCCGATCTCAAGCATCTTGTCACACAGCCAATATGCCGCTTGGTCGGAGACATGGAGTACTCTGCCCAGCCGGTCGACGAGATAGACCCACTCGAGTTTCAGGACCTTGGGGTGACGCCAAGCTTCGATGCTTGGCACGCCCAGCATCTCTTCGTCGGGCGGCACCGCGGCACGGAGTTTCGAGTCTGTGAGGTGCGGTTGATTGGGCATTCGGGTCATCAGCAAGTCCACGACACGACTATGTTCAAGGGCCGGCTTTTCGACATCGAAGTGCCAAGGACCTTTGCCTGCCGCATCTTGGTGGTGGGCGACCGCGGGGCTTTGAGGAACTGGCTCGGAGCCATGCTGCGCGAAAAGTTCACGGGCATGGTTCGGGTCGAAACCAAGCATCCGGAGTTCGAGGCGCGCTACGAGGTGTTCACGGACGCGCCGGACGAGGCAGATACCCTACTGACGTCTAGTTTCTTGGCGGCGATGGTTGATCTCGCCGAGGCCGCCAATGAGAAAGCGATAAATGCCGCATTCGTTGATGGCCGATTTCTTCTGGCGCTACCGTGGCATCGGAGCCTCTTCGACATAGGGGAAGAGAGCCCGCCACTAGAGCAGATGAGACACATCTTCGAACGTTTCGTGAATGAGTTCACGATGCCGCATCGAGTGATCGATTTCCTGCACGGTGACTGTCCGCCGCAGCTTTGACATCGCTGACTTCCGGTCATTGCCCAACTCGGACCTCGACACACTTTGGATAGCAACCACTGGCATGGCCCGATCAAAGCGCGAAGGGTGATCCGGGGGGCCTGTCACTTCTATTCGCTGATTTCGAGCGCAAGTTAACTTGCCGCTAACGCATGCAATATCTAGTTCCTTCAAATGCGCGAAGGGCAGGAAATGCGGCTGTCTCTGGCGATATCCACTTTGGCGGCTGTCTTGGCGTTCAGCGATTCTTCAGCTGGCCAGAGACAGGGAGCGGATGTCGTTTCCGAGGATTTCTGTGTGGTTCCCGTGAAGAACGGTCGCCCTACAGAGGCCGATCACGGCGCGGTATTCCGGATGGTTTTCTGGGTGGACGTGATCCCGCATCTTGCCCAAGTCTATATCGAGCCGTCTAACCGCGGCGGGCGTTGGACAATCGACCGGGAGGGCGCCTTTCGGCCCTTCGAAGGACCATTCCCGACTAGAGGCCTGTCGACGCAGCGGCAATGGATTGTCGACGGTACCGGCCGGGTTGTCGGAGCGAACCAGAGGAATCTCTTTGTCATCGATCCACCAAATGACACCTTTCGCCATGTTCTTCGGCTGGAAAACCGTGAGTACTTCGGGAAGCTGAAGTACGAGCCCCATAGTGGCACGATCTATGTGAAGACTTCCAAGGGCCTCCATGAGCTGCGTGATGAGACCCTCGTCCGGTCACCCTATGCGGTCGAGGCTTCAAAACTCGGGCTCATGCAATTGCAGCCACCGCACTACCTGCCGTCGATTGGTGCACATCTTTTCGAAGCCAGGGATGGGCGGTTTGCCCTCCGCTATCGGGGAGGTAACTGGCAGGTCGTACACACCCTGCGATGCGGGGGTCGTTGCCGGAACTACCCCCCTGAGGTGGTCGAGCTTGAACGCGAAGAGCTGGTCGTCGTCAAGACGGCCAAGGAGATCTTCGCAATTGACGTCAAAGACCCGAAGGCACCGGAAGTGACCGAAGTCTATTGGGAAGAGGGGAATCTCGCCCGCAAGTTGATGCGCTATAGCCCCGAGACGGATACCTTCATTATTTATGACGATGAGCCTTTCTTGCGGCTCGCCGAGGATCCGGCCGCCACGTCGGTCAACCCGGGTGACAGTTGGCTTCTTCGCGTCACGCGACATGGTATCCAGCCGGTTCCGGGCCTCAGGATCGTCCCTAGCTCGCCCCTACGAGGCACCTATTCAACCTATTTCCGCGACCTTCCCGGCAGGGGCCAGGCGCTCGTTTGGGCCCGCGACGGTCTCGCCCTGTTCGACGGCGAAAGTACCCGGTCGATACCCGACAGCGGCCCAGATCGCATTGGCCCGAGCACCAGGGCATTCACCCTCAAGGCTCTTGATCGGGTGTTTATCGTCTCAAGCTTGGGCCTTTATGAACTGACCGAGGACAACAGGCTTGAGCGG
>JASJAL010000380.1 GCA_030067055.1 Kiloniellales bacterium
GGCCGGCCTCCTCGGGGCGGGCGAACTCCGACATCAGGATCGCGAAGGAGCGGCCGTCGAGCTGGACCACGCTGTCCGGATAGCGGGTGCAAGCGGCGATGCGCCCGGCGATCTCGGCCAGGTCCGTGGCCGAGTCGCTTCCCTGAAGCCGCAGGTGCAGCAGCGCCGTGCCCCGGCCGCAGCGCAAGGCATGGGAGACCGCCTTGGCAACCCGGTCCAGAAACAGCAGATTTTCGGCCTGTGCCGACACGTCAATAGTCTCCTCGCCCTCCGCCCGGAACGGAGGCGCTTTACCGGCCACTGAAACCGGCTAACAGTAAAGGGACCATGAAGACGCCCGTCCAGACTTCGGCCCCCAGCCAGATTTCGGCCCCAAACCGTACTTCTGCCGAAGACCTGCAGACCGCCCAGGCCGTGGCGCGCGGCGTCTGCCGCCTGCTCGGCGAACTGGGCCAGGCCAGCCTGACCGAATTCACCCTCGGGACCGGGCGCCGGGTCGACGTGATCGGCCTGACCGGGGACGGCCGGATCACGGTGGTCGAGATCAAGAGCAGCCTGGCGGATTTCCGCGCCGACCAGAAGTGGCCGGAATACCTGGAGTTCTGCGACCGCTTCTACTTCGCCGTCCCCCAGGATTTCCCTCAGGAGGTTCTGCCCAGCGACCAGGGCCTGATGGTCGCCGACGCCTACGGTGCCGCCATCCTGAGACCGTCGGTCGAGCTGTCGATGGCGGGCGCACGCCGCCGCTCTTTGATCCTGCGCTTCGCCCAGACCGCGGCCGCACGCCTGCAGGGCCTGACCGACCCGGGCTTCGCGACCGGCTGACAAACGCTTTCGGCCAGCGGGCCGGCCCGCGAAGCCGGGTTTTCCTTAGCGCCGACGCCTGGGTTAGACTCTCAAGACCGATTCGGATCAGCCTGGGAAAAACGATGAACGAGATCTTCGCGGACGGCATCAGCGGCATTGTCATCGCCAACAACGTCGTGCGGGTCGAGCTGGCGCGCCTGCGCCCGACCGGCCAGGGCGACCAGCAGAAGCTGGTCGCACAGACCACGGCGACGCTGATCCTGCCCACTTCGGCCTTGCGCGAATTCACCACGCAACTGGCCAACTCCGTCAAGCAGATCGCCGAGCGCGCCGGCCAGGAGGGTGGCGAGACAGCCACCGCCGCCCCCAAGGGAAAAGGCAAGAAGAGCAATTGAGGCTCGGGTGAGCCGGGGCGCGCTCTACTCCTCGCGCAGGGCCCGATTGAAGCTCTGGAGCAGCGGTTTCATCAGGTACTGCAGGGCGGTCCGCTCGCCGGTCACGATGATGACGTCGGCCTGCATACCGGGGGTCAGTTCCGCCCCGTCCAGCACCGCGCGAAAGTCGCCGGTGAGCGCGACCCTGGCCAGGTAATAGCTCTCCCCCGAGCGGTCGTCGAGCAGGCTGTCGGCCGAGACCGAGGTCACGATGCCGTCCAGCGGCAGCTGGTTGCGCTGGCTGAAGGCGCTGAAGATGACCCGTGCCGGCAGACCCTGGCGGACCACGTCGATGTCGACCGGGTTGACCCGGGCCTCGACGATCAGGCTGTCCTCGCTGGGCACGATATCCATCAGCTGCTCGCGCGGCGCGATCACGCCGCCCGCCGTGTGGACCTGCAGGCCGACCACCGTGCCGGAGATCGGCGCCCGGATCTCGGTTCGCGACAGGACGTCGCTGGACGCCCGCATCCGCTCCGTCAGGTCGAGGAGCTCGGACTGCACCTCGCGCAGCTCCTCGACGATCTCGTTGTCGCGCTGGGTCTGAAGCTCGGAGATCCGCAGCTTGGCCTCGCCGATCTGCTGCCGGACCCGGGCCAGGCGGGCCTGGTTCTGGTGCCGGCTGCCCTGGATCTCGGCGGCCTGGCGTTCCAGCTCGAGCAGGCGCGGCCGCCGCGCCAGGCCCTTCTTGACCAGCTTCTGGAGGTCCCGGACCTCCTCGGCGATCAGCCGGATCTGCCGGTCCTCGGCGGCGATCTGGCCCTTCAGGCCGCCGATCTCCTCGTCGAACTGGGAGATGCGCTGCTCCAGGATGGCGACCTGGCCGCGCAGGGATTCGCGCCGGGCCTCGAAGATGCTGTACTGGGAGGCCATGAGCTCCTTGGCCGTGGCATCCTCGGCCTCGGCGGTCAGCCAGTCCGGGAAGACGATCTGATCCCGGCCGGTGCGTTCCGCCTCGAGGCGGGCCTGCCGGCTGGTCGCGGTGATCAGGCGGCCGCGCAGCAGTTCGTTGGTCGCCCGGGCCTGAATCTCCTGGAGCTTGATCAGGATCTGGCCGGCCTTCACCTCCTCGCCCTCGCGGACCATGATCTCGCCGACGATGCCGCCTTCCAGGTGCTGGACCGTCTTGCGGCTGCTGTCGACCGAGACCACGCCGGGCGCGATGGCGGCGCTCTGCAGGGGCGCCAGGGCGGCCCAGGCGCCGAAGACGCCGAAGAACAGGAAGACCACCGCCAGGCCCAGGGTCACCGGACCGCGGATGTTCGGGCCCTCGCCGACCGGCTGGGGGCCCAGACCCGCCGGGGCCCCACCCGCCGGCTGGGCGGGTGTGGCGGCCGCTGCCACGGGCGGCGGCGCGACCGGAGGTGGAGCCGGCGTCGCGGCCGAAGCCTCGACGGGGCGCGCGGCCGGGGCCTCGACCGGGGTCGCGGCGGGTGCCGTGTCCGACGCGAGACCCAGGAGAGATTGCCGTCTGGTCGCCGGCCTCGGCTGCGGCGGGTTGGAATCAGTCGGCACCCTGGCCTCCTTCGGCAGCGGCAACGATAGGCGCGGCGCCGCCGCGCTGCGGCCCCGTGACACGGTTCAGGACCTCCTCACGCGGCCCGAACATCTGCATCTTGCCGTTGCGCATCACCAGGATCTTGTCGACGTGGCGCAACACGTTGGGCCGGTGGGCGATCACCACGATGGTCGTACCCTGCGCCTTCACGGCATCGACCGCGGCCAGGAGCGCCGTCTCGCCGTCGCTATCCAGGTTGGCGCTGGGCTCGTCCAGCACCAGCAGGCTGGGCGAGCCGTAGAGCGCCCGGGCCAGGGCGATGCGCTGGCGCTGGCCGCCGGAGAGTGCCGTGCCGGCATCGCCGATCTCGGTGTCGTAGCCCTTGGGCAGATGCAGGATCATGTCGTGGACCCCGGCCAGGCGCGCCGCCTCGATCACCGTGGCCGGATCGCCCTTGCTCATCCGGGCGATGTTCTCGCGGACCGTGCCGTTGAACAGCTCGACGTCCTGGGGCAGGTAGCCGACGTAGCGGCCGAGGTCCTCCGAGCTCCACTGCGCCACGTCCATGCCGTCGAGCCGGACGTGGCCGATCTTGGGCTGAAGGTTGCCGATCAGGAGCCGGCCCAGGGTGGTCTTGCCGGCGGCGGTCGGACCGATCAGGCCCAGGCCCTCGCCGGGCTCCAGCTGGAAGCGGACCGCCCGCACGGCCGGATCCGGCGCCCCCGGATGGACGTAGCTGACGTTGTCGAACACGACCCGGCCGGCCGGCCGCGGCAGGGCCATAGTCCCCTCGCGCCGGGGATTCTCCTCCAGGAACTTCTCGACCCTGGCGCGGGCATTTTGGGCGGCGATCAGGGCCCGCCAGGAGCCGATCGCCTGCTCGACCGGCGCCAGGGCCCGGCTCATGAGGATCGCGCCGGCGATCATCGCACCCGGGGTCAGCTCGCCGCCGATCACCAGCCAGGCGCCGGTCGCGAAGACGCCGATCTGCAGAACCAGGCGCAGGAACTTGGAAGCCGCGGTCACCGCGCTGCCGCGGGTCCCGGCCTCGCCCTGGAGGATCAGGGTCAGGATGTTGTGGCGGCCCCAGCGATGTACCAGGTTGGGCATCATGCCCATGGCCTCAATGGCGTCGGCGTTGCGGATCGCCGCCTCGGCCTCGCGCAGGGCGGCGATCTGGGCGCTGGCCGAAAGCTTGAGCGGCCCGCGGGTGGTGAATTCGTTGAGCAGGGCCAGACCGAACAGCAGGACCGCCCCGGCCAGGGCCATGAAGCCCAGGATCGGATGCAGCAGGAAGGTGACGATCAGGAAGATCGGCGTCCAGGGGGCGTCCATGATCGGAAAGACGCTGGGCCCGCCGATGAAGCCGCGGACCGTCGCGATGTCTCGCAGACCCTGGACAGAGCCACCCTCCGGCGCCCTGAGCGCCGCCAGGATGCTGGCCTTGAGGACCTCCATCGAGACCCGCCGGTCGATCCAGTTGCCGACCCGCAGCAAGACGATGCCCCTGAGCGAATCCAGCAGGGCCAGGACCAGGAGCGCCACACCGGCGACCAGGGTCAGCACCACCAGGGTCTCGCCGCTGCGGCTGGACAGCACCCGGTCGAAGATCTGCAGCATGTAGAGCGGCGCGGTCAGCATCAGCAGGTTGATGCAGAAGCTGAACAGCCCGACCGCATAGAAGCCCTTGCGGCAGGCCTCGATGGCTTCGCTGAGCGCGTCCTGGTTTGCTTTCTTCATCGGCTCGCCGTGCTGGCTTCTGCGGCCCGTGAACGGCGCCCGGACCGGCCGAGAGGGCCGGCCGGCGCGGGCGCTCCGGGCCTAGGTGGCGCCACGGATCGCCCCCGCGGGCAGGAAAGCCGGCCGACCGCCCCTAGAAGAGGAAGTCGTCGGCGTCCAGGGCCGAGCCGTTGACCCCGTTCAGAGTAATGCTGTGCCCGTTACCAAGAAGTATATCTGCGTCGCCGGCGTTATCCTGGATGGTCAGGTCGGCGAAGCTCTCGACCCCGGCGACCCCGCTGAGGTCGATCCGGTCGCCGGTCTGGGTGACGCTGTCGTAGAGCTCGAAGTCCTCCAGGGTATCGGCGCCGTCGTTGCTGTCGAAGACGTAGACGTCGTTGCCGCTGCCGCCGGTCAGGCTGTCATTGCCGCTGCCACCGACGATCCGGTCGTCCCCGGCACCACCGGTCAGGGTGTCGTCGCCGGCTCCGCCGAGCATGTTGTCGTCGCCGGCGCTGCCGGTCAGCGCATCGTCGCCGGAGGTTCCGGCGTGGCTGACGTCGCCGGTGAAGTTGCCGCCGAAGATGACGTAGGATTCACCGTCGAAGGCGCCGGCATTGCGGCCGCCGACCGCGAGGTCGTCGAAGCCGTCGCCGTTGACGTCGCCGATGCCGTTGACCGCGCTGCCGACCCGGTCGCTGCTGGTCGCACCCTCGATGACAAAGCCCAGCTGGCCGCCCTCGTTGGCGCCGCCGGCGGCCGTATCCTTGAGGTCGGCGAGATCGAAGGACGAGAAGCTGCGCCCGGCCTGACCGTAGACCAGATAGGCCTCGCCCGAGAAGCTGCCGTTGGGATCGGCGCCCTGGGCACCGATGATGATGTCGTCCAGCCCGTCACCGTTGACGTCACCGGCGCTGCCCACCGAGTAGCCGGTCTGATCGTGGGCCACGATGCCGTTGATCGAGAAACCGTTGTTGCCGTCCAGGGCCTGCAGGTCGAGGGAGGCCGCGAAACCACCGGCGCCACCGTAGACCAAGTAGGCCTGACCGGCGTTGGTGTTGCCGGCCGCGTCCGCCAGGTTGGCGCCAATCAGCATGTCGTCGTAGCCGTCGCCGTCGACGTCGCCGACCATGGCCACCGAGTAGCCGGCCTGGTCGCCGCTCGGGCTGGAGGCGGTGCCGCCGTTGATGCCGTTGAGAACGAAGCCGTTGGTCCCGTCCAGGGTGCTGACGTCGACAACCTGGGCGGCCTGGCCGGCACTGCCGGCATAGGCCGCCGAGCCGAAGACGACGAAGGCCTGGCCGGCGGTGAATTGACCGCCCGGATCGGCACTCTTGGCGCCGACGATGACGTCGGCGAAGCCGTCGCCGTTGATGTCGCCGGCCCCGGCCACCGAGTAGCCGAATTCGGAGTCGGCCTCGAAGCCGACAAGCTTGACCCCTTGGTTTGCCTCAAGATTGGCAAGCTGCAGCTGCCCGCTCCAGGCCGCGGAGGCGTCGAAGATCACGTAGGCGCTACCGGCATCGCCGGAGCCGCCCGGGGCGCCGATGATGAAGTCGGCCTGCCCGTCGCCATCGAAGTCACCGGCGTGTGCGACCGAAGTCCCCAGGGCGGCATTCGCGCTCTCGCCGATGATCTCGAAGCCCTCGGTGTCCGTCCCGCTGGTCTGGTTGGCGTCGTTGAGGAACTCGAGCGGCACGTTGGGCGTGAAGCTCTGGCCGATCTGGGGCGAGGAGAGGTTGGCGCCGCCCTGAACCACGAAGACCCGCCCGGCACCGCTGCCCGGCTCGCCGATGATCAGGTCGGCGAAGCCGTCGCCGTCGATGTCGCCACCGCCAGCCACCGAGGCGCCGGCCAGACCGTTGGTCTGGGCGCCGAAAAGCTGGATCGCGTTCCCATCCGAAGGCTCGGTCCGGACATCGAAGACGGTCGGGAAGCCGCCGGCCTGGCCGAAGACCAGGTAGGTAACGCCGCCGGAGGTCGGGAAGTTCGGCTGGAAGGTCGAGAGCTCGGCGTTGGGATCGCTGACCAGGAAGTCGTCGATGCCGTCGCCGTTGACGTCGCCCGCCGCGCTGATCGCGCTGCCCATGTTGCCGAAGTTCGAGGAGTCGAACTGATCGTCGGCCGGGATGACGAAGCCGTTGCTGCCGTCCAGGCTGCCGACATTGAAGACGGTCGGACCGGAGGGCGGCGGCGCGACCGGGTTCACGGTCACCGAGACGGTCGCCGTATGGCTGCCGCCGTTGCCGTCGGAGACGTCGTAGGTGAAGCTGTCGCTGCCGCTGAAGCCGGCGTTCGGCGTGTAGGTGACCGTGCCGTCCGGGTTGATCGAAACGTTGCCGTTGGCGGCCGTGCCGACCCCGGTCACGTTCAGGGCATGGCCTTCGGCGTC
>JASJAL010000381.1 GCA_030067055.1 Kiloniellales bacterium
AATTCCGGCCTCTCGGCGACAAAGGAATCGATCTTGGGTCCTGCCGCCGGCACGAGATAGGCCTCGCAAGACGCGACCGTGTCCTGCAGCGACAGATTCGGGTGCGCGACCACGAGTACGCCGGCGTCGATCTGGCCGGCGCAAATCCTTTCGGCTTGGAGCGACGTCCTGATCTCCGCCGCCTCTCGGAACTCTCCGAGCGTCCAACCCATGTGCTGCATCAGGGCGTCGAAGACGATGCGGCCACCGGATCCGGGAAGGCCGACGTTGACCCGCTGACCGTCGATGAGATCCTCGACGCTGGTGATGTTGGAATTCTTGGCGGCAACGATCGTGAAGGTCTCCGGCACGACCGAGAACAACGCACGCAATTCGGTGTTGGGTCCGTCTTCCGAAAACTCCGCAGTTCCCTTGTAGGCATGAAACTGAACGTCCGACTGGACGACCGCCAACTCCAGGTCGCCCTCGCGCAGCTTTCTCACGTTGGAGACAGAGCCCTTGGTGGCCTTGGTCTGGCAGCGCAACCCGTGCTCTTCGGGGTTCTTCTTGAGGAAACGGCAGATCGAGGCCCCGATTTGGTTGTAGATCCCGGCGACGCTGCCGGCGCCGATCCTGAGCTGGCTGTCGGCTGCGGCGCCGAAACTCGCCATCGAGACGCCGACGACCACGACGGCCCGAAGCGTTCCTCGTAACTCCAAGTGCATTGTGGTGCTCCCTCGTTGCGCCGCGTTTTCCACGACCAAGATAACAATGGCACCGGTCACTTGTCTTCTACATACCTGCAGCGCTCCATTGTCACCTCGACACCGATTCGAAGGGCCGTACCACCGCAAAAACACCCTTTTGGCGGCTTCGAGAAGAGCGACGGGCAATCGTGTTGCCCAATTCACAGTAGTTCTCCACCCATGACGGCACTGTGAATTGCGCATCAGTGTGCGAGAGTGCAGCCCGGGGCGATGCTGCCATCGACGCTCTTCACCCGCCTCCGAGCCATGCGCTGCTGCCCGGCCTCGGAGATCGCAGCCATGAGATCGGAGATCACGAGATGAATCTGCCAAGCAGCCTTCGGCCCAGAGGGCCGTCCGGTCACCTAACAACCGGCATCACCGCTGCGCTGGTGTTTCTGCTTGCTGCGCCACAGGCGGCGTGTGCCAACAACTATGCGCTTGGCCCGCAGCGCACTGAATTGCCCGGTATCGGCGAGGTAGACTTCGTCGAGCCCGACGTCGTTGAAGCCAAGGACGGCATCCTGGATACCGAGCTCAAGGTCGTTCTGGTGACGGAGGATGGTAAGGCGGTGGATTGCGGCGATAAGCTGCAAGCGGACGCCAGATACTACCGGGCCTATATGGCCCAGGGCCAGACCGAGCCGAAGCCGACCGGCCCAACCCTGAAATTCGCTCGGGGCGACAGGCTTCGAATCCTCCTCAAGAATCGCATGTGCGAGACGGACGATGAAGCGTCCTCAGCGGGATTTGCCGGCAACCCGCCTCAGGTCTCGATCAACCGCAACAAACAGCACGGCATCAACCACACCAACCTGCACACCCACGGGCTCTGGGTTTCGCCCGCCGGCAATTCCGACAACGTGCTGATCAGCGTCGCGCCCGGCACCGACTTTCAGTTCGAGTATCTGATTCCCGAGGACCACGTCCCGGGCACCCATTGGTACCACCCGCACAAGCACGGTTCGGTGGCGACCCAGGTCCAGACCGGGATGTCCGGCGCCCTGATCATGACGGGCGGGATCGACGAGATCCCAGCGGTCAAGCAGGCCCGCGAACGGGTGATGGTGATCCAAAGGTTCGTGGCCTCCGACAGGATTGCGGCGAAACCGGCGGCGGCGACCGCCGACAGGCTGCGCTTTCCGGACGACCAGATCACGACCGTGAACGGCCTGATGGCTCCGACCATCAAGGGCGTGGCCCCCGGCCAGACGGAACGTTGGCGTATCGTCTCTGCTATGGCCGCCGCACGGTTGAACATCTGGGTAGAGAAGGTCCGGCCCCGGCTCGGCCAATGCGGCGCTTCTGAAGCGCCGGACGGCTCCGTCCCGCTTCATCCCATTGCCTACGACGGCATCCCGGTTGCCAAGGTTCACGCCTGGCGGGAGATCCGTCTCTATCCCGGGAACCGCGCCGATCTCATGCTGCGCTTCGGCGAACCGGGTACCTACGTCATCTGTAACAATCCCCGAAGCGGAAAGCCGGACTTCGGCCCGATCGGATACGTTCAGGTCGACCAAGCCCGCGTCGCGCCGCCGATGCCGATCCCGGACGCCTTCGGCCCGCAGTATCGGTATCCCAGCCTGCTCGACGATGAGCAGGTTGCCAAGCTGCAGCGACAGATACTTTTCTCAGAGGATTACGGAGAAGGATTCCCCGACAGCGTTCGCATCGACAACAAACAGTTCGATCCGAATCGCGTCGATCAGCGTGTCCCGCTCGACGCCAAGCAGGAATGGGTTCTCAAGAACGACAGCAAGAACGAGGGCGACTTTCACCCCTACCACATTCACGTGAACCCGTTTCAGCTGGTGGACAGCAGCGACCCGATCTACAGCGATGAACGGATGAAGGGCGTCTGGCTCGATGTCGTCGGCATTCCCGGGTCGCCAGGGAAGGGCGAGGGTCGTGGACCGGGCTACGTCAAGATCCGATCCCACTTCAAGCGCTTCATCGGCCTCTACGTCATCCACTGCCACATCCTGAGCCACGAGGATGGCGGCATGATGCAGATCGTCGAGGTCTATTGACCGGAGGCGCCGTCATTGCCGGCGCAGGCGGCAGGCGTAGAAGCCATCCATACCGCCCAGCTCGGCCAGGTGGCAGGGCAGGCTGCGCAGATCGCCCTCGGGCGTGACCAGCTCAGAAAGGCCGTGCAGCTCTTCGGCCAGTAGCGGCTGCCGCGCCAGCTCCGGCGCATCCTGGAGCAGCCGCGCGATTCGCTCCGGGCCTTCTTCCGGCTGTAGAGAACAGACCGCGTAGACCAGGGTGCCGCCGGGCGCCAGCATGGCCGCAGCGCCGCGCAGCAGCTCGTCCTGCACCTCGGTCAGCGCGCCGACGTCCTGGGGCCGGCGCAGCCGGGCGATGTCCGGATGGCGGCGCAGGGTGCCGGTTGCCGTGCAGGGCGCGTCCAGGAGGATTGCCTCGGCCGGGCTTGGCGGCCGCCAGGCCGCGGCGTCGGCGACCACGGTGGCGGCGCTGAGGCCGAGCCGCTTCAGGTTGCCGCGCAGGCGCTCAAGGCGGCTCTCGCTCAGGTCGAGGGCGATGACCTCGGCCCCGGCGGCGGCCAGCTGGGCGGTCTTGCCGCCGGGCGCGGCGCAGAGGTCAAGGACCGTCTTGCCGGCCAGGGACCCAAAGAGCCGGACCGGCAGGCCGGCAGCGAAGTCCTGGACCCACCAGGCGCCCTCGTCGTAGCCGGGCAGGCGGGCGACATCGCCGGTGCCGGGTGCCAGGCGCAGGGCGCCGCCCGGCAGCACCCGGGCGTCGAGCCGCATGGCCCAGAGCTCCGGGTCCTCGCCACGGCGCAAGCTCAGGTCGAGCGGCGGATCGCGCAACTGCACCTCGGCGCTCTGCCGCGCCGCCGTCTCGCCATAGGCGGCGCTCCAGCTGCGCCAGAGCCAGTCCGGGGTGTTGAGCCGGGCGGCGTCCTGCGCGGCGACCAGCGACTCGCCGGTCTCGGACAGGCGGCGCAGGACGGCGTTGATCAGGCCGCGGAAGGGTCGCTCGCCCTGCCCTTGGGCCAGAGCCACCGTGGTGCTGACCGCGGCGTGGGCCGGCACCGCCAGGAAGCAGACCTGGGCGACGCCCAGGCGCAGGATCGCCCGAACCCGGGCCTTGGAGGGCTTCAGCGGCCGCTCCAGACGGCTGTCGATCAGAGCATCGATCTGGCCCTGTCGGCGCAGGCAGGTGCCGACCAGCGCGCGCACGAAAGCCCGGTCCCTGGGCGCCAGCGTATCGAGGCCGCGATGGGCCGCGATGGCTTCATCCAGCGGCCGGCCCCGCTGCCACACGGCTTCCAGCAGGTCGAGCGCGACCGCGCGGCTGGATGGCGGCTGCAGATCTTGTCGGGTCGGCATGCCCTGTTGTGCCCGGCGGGACCGGGGGCTGGCAAGCCGTGTCAGCTTTTCAGGCGGCCTTGGTCAGCCCCAGGGACCGCGGCCGTTCGCGTCTTCGCCGGCCAGGGCACGCAGCCGAGCGACCCGCTCGGCGGTCCTGGGATGGGTCCGGAACAGGCCGTCGACGGCGTGGGCGTGCAGCGGATTAATGATGAACATGTGCGCCGTGGCCGGGTTGCCCTCGGCGCGCTGGTTATCGATGCCCTGGGCGAAGTGCTCGATCTTTTCCAGCGCCGAGGCCAGCCACTGGGGACGGCCGCAGATCTCGGCGCCGACCCGGTCGGCCTCGTACTCGCGCGAGCGGCTGATCGCCATCTGCACAAAGGTAGCGGCGAGCGGCGCCAGGATCGCGACCAGGATCACGCCGACGATGCCGAGCGGACTGTTGCGGTTGTTGCCGAAGAACAGACCGAAGGTTGCCAGCATGGAGATCGCACCGGCGATCGTGGCGGTCACCGTCATGGTCAGGGTGTCGCGGTTCTTGATATGCGCCAACTCGTGCGCCACCACCCCGGCGACCTCCTCGTCATTGAGCCGGCTCATGAGCCCGCGGGTCACCGCGACCGCGGCGTTGTCGGGATTGCGGCCGGTCGCGAAGGCGTTGGGCTGGTCGCTGTCGATGATGTAGACCGCCGGCATCGGCAGCTCGGCGTTGCCGGCCAGGGTCTCGACCATGCGGTGCAGGCCCGGCGCGCTGGCCGCGTCGACCGGCTTGGCGCCGTACATGCGCAGCACAAGCTTGTCCGAGTTCCAGTAGGCGAAGCCGTTGCTCGCCACGGCGAAGATCAAGGCGAAAAGCATGCCGCCGGTGCCGCCGAGCAGGTAGCCGACGCCAATGAACAGGGCGGTCATCGCCGCCATCAGCATGAAGGTGCGGGTGTGGTTCATCATGGATCTTGGCTTTCAATCCCTCCGTAAAGCCCACTTGGGCATTGCCGAAAGCCGCTTCAAGTCTTGCTCCCGGCCCGCCGGCGGGCCATATGAGGGAACATGAGTAAGGACTTCAAAGCCCACACCCCGGCGCCGGCCAAGGCAGGCCGCCGAGGCGCTTCGCCGCCTGCGGTGCAGCGGCGACGCATCGACAAGGCCGAGCTCGAGGCCGCGGCAAAATCCAAGGCGGCGACCAAGGACAAGCCGGGCGAGAAGCCGAAGGAGATCGGCGGCCCCGAGGGGCCCGAGCCGACCCGCTACGGCGACTGGGAACGCAAGGGCATCTGTGTCGATTTCTGAATCCAGCGAGATGACCGGCGACAGCGGGCAAGGCGCTTTCAGCCTGGCGCGCTGGCGCGACCTCATGGCCGCGCTCGGCCTGGGCGACCGGGACGAAACCTTCGCGGCCCTGGCCGCGGCCTACGGCGCCCGCGGGCGGGACTACCACAACCAGGACCACATCGCCGCCTGCCTCGCCCTGCTCGACGACTACGTCGACCTGGCCGAGCTTCCGGCCGAGGTCGAACTGGCGCTTTGGTTCCACGACGCTGTCTACAGCACCAAGGCCTTCGATAACGAGGCGAAGAGCGCCGACTGGGCCACCGAGTTCCTGGCCGGCGCCGGCGCCGAGGCGGCGGCGACAGCGCGGGTCCGTGCCCACGTTCTCGCGACCCAGCACGACGCCGCGCCGCCTCCGGGGGATTCGGCCCTGGTGGTCGACATCGATCTTTCCATCCTGGGTCGCGAGCCGGAAGCCTTCGATGCCTTCGACCGGGCGATCCGCAAGGAGTACGCCTGGGTGCCCGGCTTCCTCTACCGCCAGAAGCGCCGCCAGCTGCTGGAGCATCTGCTCGACCGTCCGCAGCTCTATGCAACCCCGGCCCTGCGCGACCGCTTCGAAGCCCCGGCCCGCGCCAACCTCGAACGCGCCCTGGGCCGGCTCGCCTCTTAGGCCGCCCGCTCTACGATCGGCCTTCGCAGCCACCAAACCGCCACACGGCGTCTCCTTTCCCTTCAAAATCGAAGGCGCAAGACGGCGGCGCTCGGTCCCGGCTAGACTGCCAGGCCGTCGTTCCCGACCCGGAGGCCCGCGATGCTCGAAACGTTCGAACGCTATCCGCTGATGTTCGGCCCGACGCCGATCGAGAAGCTGAGCCGCCTGTCCGAGCACCTGGGCGGCCAGGTCGAGATCTACGCCAAGCGAGAGGACTGCAACTCTGGCCTCGCCTTCGGCGGCAACAAGATCCGCAAGCTCGAGTACATCGTCCCCGACGCCATCGCTTCCAACGCTGACACCCTGGTCACCATCGGCGGCGTGCAGTCGAACCACACCCGCCAGGTTGCGGCGGTGGCGGCCAAGCTCGGGATGAAGTGCCGCCTGGTCCAGGAAAGCTGGGTCCCCTTCCCCGACGCGGTCTATGACCGGGTCGGCAACATCCTGATGAGCCGGGTCATGGGCGCCGAGATCGAGTTCGTCGACGAGGGCTTCGACATCGGCATCCGCGAGAGCTGGGAGCGGGCGCTGGAGGACGTGAAGGCCAAGGGCGGCAAGCCCTACCCCATTCCGGCCGGCGCCTCGGTCCACAAGTACGGCGGCCTCGGCTACGTCGGCTTCGCCGAGGAGGTCCGGGCCCAGGAGGCGGAGACCGGGATCCGCTTCGACTACATCATCGTCTGCTCCGTCACCGGCTCGACCCAGGCCGGCATGGTGGTCGGCTTCGCCGCGGACGGCCGCGCCCGAAACGTCATCGGCATCGACGCCTCGGCGGCGCCCGCGCAGACCCGGGCGCA
>JASJAL010000063.1 GCA_030067055.1 Kiloniellales bacterium
ATTCCTTGGGATCGAGCGGCAAGTCAGCGACCAAGTCCCCGTCCCGGTCACAGTAGCGTTGATCCAGCGTGCCGCGCGGGCAGTCTTCCTGGGCGCCGGCCGGCGTGGCCGCCAACACCAGGGCGCCAAGAGCCAGCGCTGAAAGCGAAAGTCTAGACCCCAATTTGATGTCCAACATAAAACGCCTCCCCTATCCCCTTGTGATTTCTCTTATTTGTGGGGTTTGCCTAAGTCAAGAAACCTACATTGAGATGCAAGCTTAATCTGACGCTCCCCGATCGCGCAACGTGGATCAGGCTCCCGAGATCTCGAACGATACGCAGACATGACGCGCGCGCCGGTTCGGGGAGGCAAGGCACTTACCTTCGGCCGGTAGCGGATTTCCCGCAGCAGCTTGCGGATCATGGCCTCGGTGAAGTCTTCGTAGCTGTCGACCGAAAGGGCGAAGGCCTCGTTCCCCGCGATCACGTGGGAGCGGTAGTAGCTCGCCAGATCCGGCACTTCGTTCTGGATCGCGAGGCCATTGATGGTGATTCCCCGCGCCGTTGCCACGAAGCGGGCCTGCTTCGGCATGACGGTATAGTCCCGCGGCGCGGTCTCCTTGCCGTCGCCGGATACGTCGATCACCTTGCGCAGGCTCTCGATGTCGTTCCGTTCGAACAGACGGACGCTGTAGGCGACGGCCTGGCCTATGCCCGTGCCGCCCGCGACCCGCCTCGGAAAGCTCTCGACGAAGCGCGCCAGGCGCTCGGCGCCCTCCGGCGAGGCAACGACAAACCAGTCAGACGCGTCCTTCGGCTCGGTCGCCTCGGCCCAGGTAAGCAGCGCGACGGCGATCCGGCCATAGGGCCCGGAACGGATCGCCTCCTGGACGGCCTGGTCGCGGAACGCGGTTGCGATCCCGGACATTTGCAGGGCGTATTCCCGCTCATCGACGCTGCCGGACGCGTCGACCGCGAGCACCAACTCCAGGTCGACCGCGTAGGGTTCGGCGTCCTGGGCGAAGACGGCGGTGGGTTGCGCAAGGGTCATGGCCAAGGCGGCCACGGCCAGCAAGGAGCCGGGGCGTTTCCTTACTGCCATAAACGGGGGACAGCGCATGAGCGTTGCCGGCTCCGGGTTGCTGGCGCGGGGTCAGGCCAGTGTCCCTCGCAGCCGCGACGACGCAAGCGCGAATAGGGTCAGAGCCGCCCAACAGGGCCGTCAATCGTCCTCATCTTCGATGAATTCGACGCCAATCCGCGCCTCCGAGCGCCAGCGAAGCCGGCAACGCCGCTTCGGTCCCTCGAGCTGGAACAGCGTAAAGATCTCGGGGCATTCGACCGCGGGACCGGACAGACGCAGCAAGGCCCCGCTTTTCGAGATGTTGCGGATTGCGCAGGGAAGGTGACGCCCCGAATCGGTAATGACCGCAGCGGCAAAGATATCCTTCCTGTCGTGACGGCGGCGCTCGGTCGCCTCCTTGTCCCCTTCCCACTCCGGCGTACCGTTAGAGACGACCTTCTGCGGCACGCAATTGCCCCTCTTCTTGATGGTGGACTCCATGCGCTCCAGCAGCCGGTCAATGGAGAAGGGCTTAAGGAGGAAATCGTCGCCGCCGAGCGCCACCCCTGCATCGGGCAACTGGTCGTCGGGCAGGCCGGACTGGAGCAGGACCGGCGTCGTTATGCCCTGAGACCTGATCCGGTCCAGGACCTCGAGCCCTCCGATGTCGGGCAGGCCGAGATCGAGAACCACGATATCGAACTGCTGGCTCTCGGCCAGCGGCACGGCCTGCTCGCCCAGGCCGACACAGCGGCACTGATGCCCACGGCGCTGGAGGGCCCGGCTCACGGCCTCAGACACGTTTCGGTCGTCGTCGACGAAGAGGACCTGCATTCGTCCCTACCCGGAAAATATTGCCTAGCGGCGGCTCACCGTTTTCCGCTCCTGGTCAACAGTCATAAGAGAAAGCAATTAAGAGTTTTTCACTGTGCTGTCCGATCGGCGGATTTTTTTGGTGAAAATCGGTTATCCGGGGCCTGATCGGCGCGCGCCGGCCAGCCAACTGGCGGCGGCATTGCCGAGCACCGCCGACAGCACCACCAGCCCGCCCAACAGGGTCAGCAGGCTCGGCACCTCGCCAACGCCGATCCAGACCCAGAGCGGGGCGAGCACCACCTGGATCCGCGAAAAGAAGGCGATCTCGGCGGCCTGGACCCGCCGCGAGGCATAGGTCACCAGGATGTACTGCAGGGCCAGTTGAAGAACGCCGAGCAGGACGGTGACGACCAGGTCGTGGGCCGAGAGGGCGAAGCTGGGCACGAAGGCGGCCGAGACCGCGGCGGCCACGAAGGCGGCGAGGCAACAGGCCGGCAGCATGTCGACGGCCCGCCCGCTGCGCAGGGCGACGAGGGTCACGGCATAGCCGAGGCAACAACCGAGAGCGAGCAGGAAACCGGCCAGGCTGCCTTCGGCAAGCCCGTCCCCCAGCATGATCGCCAGACCGAGGAAGGACGCGATCATGGCGAGCCAGAGGCCGCGCCCAACCGGCTCGCGAAGGACGACCCAGCCGAGCGCGGCGGCGACGAAGGGCGAGGCGCTGACGATGAAGACGACGTTGGCAACGGTCGTCGAAAGCAGCGCGAAGATGTAGAAGATGAAGGCGAAGCCCAGCCCGGCCACCACCACGAGACCGCTCGGCCCGATCCGCCGGAACGCCCCGACCAGGCCGCCGCCGTGGCGCCAGGCCAGGAACAGGGCCAGCGTCAGGGCACAGAACAGCGTGCGGTAGAACAGGATCTGCCAGCCGCCGGCTGTTTCGACGCTGCGCACCAGGAGGCCGGCCAGGCTGGCGAAGAAGCCGGACAGCAGCAGGCTCGCGATGCCAAGCCGATAGTCCGCGCCGGGCCCGGCCGGAGCCGCCACTATATGTCCGCGTAGGTGTGGGTCTCCGCCTTGGCGCCCGGATGCGTGAGGGCGCCCAAATAGGCCGGGCCGACGGTCTGGGCGTAGCGCCAGATCGCGCCCGACTGGTGATCGTGGCTGCGCGGCTTCCAGGACTTGCGCCGCTCCTCCAGCTCGGCCTCGGAGACCTCGACCTCCATGGTCCCGGCCTCGGCATCGAGGGCGATCATGTCGCCGTCCTTGAGTAGGCCGATCGGGCCGCCGACCGCGGCCTCCGGCCCGACATGCCCGATGCAGAAGCCTCGGGTCGCCCCAGAGAAGCGGCCGTCGGTGATCAGCGCCACCTTGCCGCCCGTGCCCTGGCCGTAGAGCGCGGCCGTGGTCGCCAGCATCTCGCGCATGCCGGGGCCGCCCTTGGGCCCCTCGTAGCGGATGACGATCACGTCGCCCTCTTCGTAGGCCCGCTCCTGGACCGCCTGGAAGGCGTCCTCCTCGCAATCGAAGACCCGGGCCGGGCCGCGGAACTTCAAGGTGTCGAGGCCCGCGATCTTAACGATGGCGCCCTCCGGCGCCAGGTTGCCCTTGAGGCCGACCACGCCACCGGTGCTCGAGAGCGGCGCCGAGGTCGGGCGCACGATGTCCTGGTCCTCGGGCACGGTTACCCCTTCCAGGGTCTGGGCCAGGGTCTGGCCGGTCACGGTGATGCAGTCGCCGTGCAGGAAGCCGCCGTCCAGGAGCGCCCGCATGATGACGGCCACGCCGCCGATCTCGAATAGGTCCTTGGCGACATAGCGCCCGCCGGGCTTGAGATCGGCGATATAGGGCGTCTCCCGGAAGATCTTGCAGACGTCTTCAAGGTCGAAGTCGATGCCCGCCTCGTTGGCGATCGCCGGCAGATGCAGCCCGGCGTTGGTCGAGCCGCCCGAGGCGGCGACCACGCGGGCGGCGTTCTCCAGGGACTTGCGGGTCACGATGTCGCGCGGCCGCAGGTTCTCGGCGACCAGGCGCATCACCGCCTCGCCCGAGGCCTCGGCGTAGGCGTCGCGGGACTCGTAGGGCGCCGGCGCGCCGGCCGAGCCGGGCAGCGCCAGGCCGATGGCCTCTGAGACGCAGGCCATGGTGTTGGCGGTGAACTGGCCGCCGCAGGCCCCGGCCGAGGGACAGGCGGCGCATTCGATGGCGCGCAGTTCCTCGTCGTCGATGGTCCCGGCGGCATGCGCCCCGACCGCCTCGAAGACGTCCTGCACCGTGATGTCCTTGCCGCGCAGGCGCCCGGGCAGGATCGAGCCGCCGTACATGAAGACCGCCGGCACGTTGAGCCGGATCATGGCCATCATCATGCCCGGCAGCGACTTGTCGCAGCCGGCCAGGCCGACCAGGGCGTCGTAGCAGTGACCGCGCATGGTCAGCTCGACGGAATCGGCGATGACCTCGCGGCTGACCAGGGAGGACTTCATCCCGGCGTGGCCCATGGCGATGCCGTCGGTCACGGTGATCGAGGTGAACTCCCGCGGCGTTCCGGCCGCCGCCTTGACCCCCTGCTTGACCGACTGGGCCTGGCGCGACAGGGCGATGTTGCAGGGCGCGGCCTCGTTCCAGCAGGTCGCCACGCCGACGAAGGGCTGGGCGATCTCCTCGTCGGTCATGCCCATGGCGTAGTAGTAGGAGCGGTGCGGCGCCGAGGCCGGACCGACCGAGACGTGGCGGCTCGGCAGCTTGGACTTGTCGATCTTGGGCGTCTTAGCGTCGAGCGGCATGGTCGTCCCTCCCCTGAATTCGATCCCCGGACCGCGGCAAAGCGCCCAAAAATCGCGCAGCACGGCGGTCTTGCCCTTGTTTGCCGGGCAGGATATCGGCGAGGATAGGCGCTCACCACCGCTTTTTCCGCAAGCGTGGCCTGCGTGAGGCAGGGATGGACGGCGGCGGCAAGGCCGTTCCTACCTTCAGGAGGCTGAAGACAGAACCCGATGCGGTGTTTCAACGAGTACGCCCACCTCAAGAAGGTGGGGCTGCGAACGCCCGAAGCGGCCTTCCGCAGCGAGGCGCGGATCGCCGCGCAGTGGCGCGAGCTTGGCTGGCGCGGCGCCCCCGATTTCAAGGCGGCAGTCCGGGAGTACGACAGCTTCGTCACGGCCCTCGCCGGCAGCGGCGCCGAGCCGGTCTTTCTGCCAGAGGCCGAGGGCCTGACCCTGGACGCGATCTACGTCCGGGACTCCGCGATCGCCACCAAACAGGGCATGATGCTCTGCCGGATGGGCAAGACGGCACGCCGGTCCGAACCTGCCGCCGTGGCCGAGGGCCTGGGGGCGGCCGGCGTTTCCATCGCCGGCCGGGTCGAGAACCCTGGCTTGCTGGAGGGCGGCGACTTCGTCTGGCTGGACGACCAGACCTGCGTGGTCGGGCTGACCTACCGAACCGACACCGAGGGGGTCTGGCAGCTCAAGGGCCACCTGGGCGACGGCACCGAGCACATGATTCTGGTCGACCTGCCCCACTACAAGGGGCCCGACGACGTCTTTCATCTGATGTCGATCCTGAGCCCCCTGGACCGGGATCTGGCGCTGGTCTTCTCGCCGCTGATGCCGATCTCCTTCCGGCGCAAGCTGCAGGACCGGGGGATCGAGCTGGTCGAGGCGGCGGAGGAGGAGTTCGAGACCAAGGGCTGCAACGTCCTGGCCCTGGGGCCCCGGCTCTGCCTGGCGGTCGACGGCAACCCGCAGACCCGTCGGCGCCTCGAGGCCGCGGGATGCGAGGTCCTGGTCTACGAGGGCCGGGAGATCACCCAGAAAGGCGACGGCGGTCCGACCTGCCTGACCCTGCCGCTGGAGCGCGACAACGCCTGAAATCCGGACCGAGCGGTCATCCCGGGCCTCGTCTCGGCGCGGCTTTCGGGCTATGGTCCGCTCGCCACGCCGATGACCGGCTGGATCAGGTAGAGACGCTCACTCAGGTAGAGAAAAAGGGGACCCCGCTGGTGTTAAGGACAATATTCCTTTGCGCGATCGCGCTGATCGCGCTTCCCATGACCGGCCCCGCCGCTTTCGAGGCGAGCGACCTTGCGAAGCTCAAGGCCGGCGGCGGCTGCCCGCGCTGCGACCTGACGGCCGCCGACCTCAAGGGCATGAACCTGAGCGGCCGGGACCTGCAGGGCGCCGACCTCTCCTCGGCGCTGCTCCAGGGCGCCAACCTGTCCCGCGCCAACCTGAGGTCGGCCAAGTTCGAGAGGGCCGACCTTTCCGAAGCGAATCTGCGCAAGGCCTTTATGGACGGCGCCCGCCTGACCGGCGCCAAGCTGCACGGCACCAGCTTCTACAAGGCCAAGGCCGGCGTCGCCCCGCCGACCTTCGCCGGAGCCGGCCTCGAAGGCGCGCAGTTCTACAAGGTCCAGTTCGGGGCGGCGGATTTCCGCGGCGCCCGGGTCCAGGGCGCCAGCTTCTATAAGGCCGACCTGAAGGGCGCCGACCTGCGCGAGGCCGACCTCTCGGGCACCAGCTTCATCGCCGCCGATCTGACGGGCGCCGACTTCAGCGGCGCGACGATGGAAAGCACCCTGTTCTGGCGCGCCACCCTCGACGACACCAAGGGCCTGGAGTTCCGCTGAGCCCGCCGTTGCTGCAGCCGGACGGCCGGGTCAGACCGATCTCAGTCGGTCCATGCAGTGGCCGAGGATCCAGTCGACGACCGCCGAGACCCGAGCGGTCTTGCGCAGTTCCGGGTGGACCACCATCCAGATGTCGCGCCTGACCACCGGCTCCGGTCCGGAGAGGCAGCGCAGCCCCTCCTGCCCTTCCGCGACAAGTCGGGGCAGGACGGCCCGGCCCAGTCCGCGAACCGCCAGATACCGCAGGGCGTCGGCCTGATTGACCCTGACCACCGGCGCTTCCCCCGGCGCCAGCTGCTTGCGCAGCCAGACCGCCTCCGGCACATGGCTCAGATCCTCGTCGTAGCTGAGCCAGGGCAGGCTCTCACCGGCGTCGCCGAGGGCGGGCGCGGCATAGACGCCGTAATCGAGGACACCGACCTTGCGCAGGCGATCGCTGCCGTCGCTGGGCCGGCCCAGGCGCAGCGCCAGGTCGGCCTCGCGCCGGGTCAGGCTGAGGTTGGCATTGGAGCCGGTCAGCTCGACCCGCAGCTTGGGATGCGCGGAAAGCAGGCCCGGCAGGCAAGGCACCAAGAGGTGATTCACCAGCATGATCACCGAGGTGACCCGGACGCTGCCCTCGAGGGACTGGTCCTGGCCGGCCACCTGCCCCTCCAGGGCCAGGACCTCGCGCTCGATGGTCTCGCCATGACGAATCGCCAGCTCGCCCGCCGCGGTCGCGGTGTAGCGGCCGTCGATCCGGTCGAAGAGCCGGACGCCCAGGGCGGTCTCGGCGGCTTGGATCCGCCGGCCGACCGTGGTCGCATCGATCCTCAAGCCCTTGGCCGCCGCCGCCAAGGTGCCGCCCCGCGCGACCGCGAGTATCGGCCGCAAATCATCCCAATCAAGCATGACTGCAAATTCGCAGGTTATCTGGGCAGGCTCAACCCTTTACCGGCATCGGCGCCAGCCTGATCTTCCAAGAGGTCGATGTCGCCTGGGCTGAGGAGTTCGGCAGATGACGGGAGTCATGACCTTGCTTGAGATGGCCGGCGGCCGACGCCAGCCAGCCCCGCTGTCGGACGCCACCGTCATCATCATCGACGCCCAGAAGGAGTACGACCACGGCGGCCTTGCGCTGCCGGACCTGGCCCCCAAGACCGCGGAGATCGCGGCCTTGCTGGCGCGCACCCGGGCCATCGACTCCCCGGTCATCCATGTCCGGCACCTGGGCCAGCCGGGCGGTCTCTTCGATCCCCTGGGAGACGGCTCCGCCTTCGTCGAGGACGCGGCCCCGCTGCCCGGCGAGATCATTATCGACAAGCAGTTGCCCAACGCCTTTGCCGGCACCGGGCTGCAGGCGCAGATCCGGCGCCTCGGCCGCGATCAACTGATCTTCGCTGGCTTCATGACCCACATGTGCATCAGCTCGTCGGTCCGCGCGGCCTTCGACCTGGGCTATGACTGCACGGTGATCGCAACGGCTACCGGAACCCGGCCCCTGCCCAAGGCGGGCGGCAGCGACGGCGGCGTGCTGGCGGCCGAGACCGTGCACGAGGCCGCCCTGGCCGGTCTCGCCGACCGCTTCGCGACGGTCGCACGGGATCTCGCCGGGATTCCGGACTAATCGGTCGCGCGGCCGTTCACGCAACTCCAAGCCATCAGGTTTTTGGGCCGGTCAGACGCTCCAGGGCTGCGGTCAGCTTGGCCCGCTTCTCGACCAGGGCCTCGCGGCGCTGCTTGTTCTCCTCGACCACTTCGAGCGGCGCCTTGGCCAGGAACTGCTCGTTCGACAGCTTCTTCTCGAGCTTGGCGAAGTCCTGATCGAGGCCGGCGATCTCCTTCTCGAGGCTCGCCGTCTCCTTGCCGACGTCGATGACCTCGGCCAGGGGCAGGACCGCGGTCGCACCTTCGACCAGCAACGGCACCGAGCCCTGCGGTGCCTCGCCGTCCAGGGGCTTGATGTCGCTGAGGCGGGCCAGGCGCTCGACGAAGCCACGGTACTCGGCGAGTCGGTCCGCGATCCCCTCGCCCTCCGGGCGCAGCAGCAGGTCGATCTTGGCGCTGCCCGGGACGTTGGTCTCGGAGCGCAGCGAGCGGACGTCGCGGATCAGGGCGATCACCCAGTCGAGCTCGCTGTTCAGGGCGCTGTCGACCAGGCGCGGGTCCGGCTCCGGCAACCGGCGGGTGATCAGGGCGCCGGCCTTGGCGCCGGCGAGCTGCTCCCAGAGCTCCTCGGTGATGAAGGGCATGAAGGGATGCAGCAGGTGCAGGATCTGCGCCAGGGTCCAGGCCATGGTCGCCCGGGTCTCGGCGGCCGCGGCCTCGTCGTCGCCGGTCAACACCGGCTTGGAGAACTCGATGTACCAGTCGCAGAACTCGTGCCAGGTGAAGTGGTAGAGCAGGTCCGCGGCTTCGTCGAAGCGATAGCTGTCGATCGCGGCGGTCAGCTTCTGCGTGGTGACCACGGCCCGGCCGACGATCCAGCGGTTGATCTTGCCGCTGCAGTCCGAGGGATCGAAACCGGGGTCGAGCTGGGCGCCGTTCATCAGGCAGTAGCGCGAAGCGTTCCACAGCTTGGTCGCGAAGTTGCGGAAGCCCTCGATGCGGTCGGTGTCCAGCTTGATGTCCCGGCCCGGCGACAGCAGGGCGGCCAGCCCGAAGCGCAGGGCGTCGCAGCCGTAGGTCTCGATGGTCTCCAGCGGATCGAGCACGTTGCCCGTGGTCTTGGACATCTTGCGGCCGAACTTGTCGCGGATCAGGCCGTGGATGTAGACGGTCCGGAACGGGACCTCGCCCTGGAAGTGCAGGCCCATCATCATCATCCGGGCGACCCAGAAGAAGATGATGTCGAAGCCGGTGACCAAGACATCGCCGGGATAGTAGCGCTTGAGCTCCGGCGTCTCCTGCGGCCAGCCCAGCGTCGAATAAGGCCAGAGCGCCGAGGAGAACCAGGTGTCCAGCACGTCCTCGTCCTGGCGCAACTCGACCGCTTTGCCGTAGTGGCTCTCGGCGACAGCAAGCGCCGCCGCCTCGTTTTCCTCGACGAAGATTTCGCCGTCCGGACCGTACCAGGCCGGGATCCGATGGCCCCACCAGAGCTGGCGCGAGATGCACCAGGGCTGGATGTTGCGCATCCACTCGAAGTAGGTGTTCTCCCACTGCTTGGGCACGAAGACCGTCCGGCCCTGCTCGACCGCCTCGATGGCGGGCTTGGCCAGGGTCGCGGCGTCGGCAAACCACTGGTCGGTCAGCCAGGGCTCGACCGCGACTCCGGAACGGTCGCCGTGGGGCACCATGTGCAAATGCTCGTCGATCTTTTCCAGCAGGCCCTCGGCCTCCAGGTCGGCGACGACCCGCTCGCGGGCGACATAGCGATCGAGGCCGCGGTACTTCTCGGGCACGTTGTCGTTGAGGACCGCGTCCTGGTCGAAGATATTGACCATCTCCAGGTTCTGGCGGCGGCCGACCTCGAAATCGTTGAAGTCGTGGGCCGGGGTCATCTTCACCGCGCCCGAGCCCTGCTCGGGATCGGCGTAGTCGTCGGCCACGATCGGCAGCCGGCGGCCGACCAGCGGCAGGATGGCGTGCTTGCCGACCAGGTCCTTGTAGCGGTCGTCCTCCGGGTGCACCGCGACGCCGGTATCGCCCAGCATGGTCTCGGGCCGGGTGGTGGCGACCACAATGAAGCGGCCCGCCTCGCCCTCGATGGGATACTTGAAGTGCCAGAGCTTGCCCTGGGTCTCGCGCTGCTCGACCTCGAGATCGGAGATCGCGGTATGCAGCTTGGGGTCCCAGTTGACCAGGCGCTTGTCGCGGTAGATCAGGCCCTGCTTGTAGAGCTCGACGAAAACCTTGCGGACCGCCGCGGAGGGGCCGTCGTCCATGGTGAAGCAGGTTCGCGGCCAGTCGGCCGAGGCGCCGAGGTGGCGCAGCTGCTTCAGGATGATGCCGCCAGAGTCCTCCTTCCAGGCCCAGACCCGCTCGAGAAACTTCTCCCGGCCGAGGTCGCGCCGGTGCAGACCCTCCTCATCCAGCTGACGCTCGACCATCATCTGGGTCGCGATGCCGGCGTGGTCCATGCCCGGCTGCCACAGCGCGTCGCGGCCCGCCATGCGGTGGAAGCGGATCAGGATGTCCTGGATCGTGAAGGTCAGGGCGTGGCCGATGTGCAGGCTGCCGGTCACGTTGGGCGGCGGCATGATGATCGTGTAGGGCGCCTCTTTGGAATCGGGGCGGGCGGCAAAGGCGCCCTGCTCCTCCCACTGCTTGTAGCGCTTGGCTTCGACCTCCTTCGGCCGATAGGTTTTGTCCAGCATCGCTGAACCGTCCTTCCGAGAATTCGCCTGTTTTTTGGTTAGGGTCGCATCGAAACGGGCAGGCACCGCGGGATGCCTGTCCCCAGTCCGGATCCAGAGGCTCGATCTAGAGGGCGGGGGCCCTTCGGGGCCTAGTAGTCCTCGGACCGGCGACGCAGCCGCTGGATCTCCTCGCGTACGACACGCTCGACAAGGGGCTCCAGGTTCGCGTCGAGCCAAGCCTTGAGATGCGGGGTCATAGCATCGAGGACCAGTTCCTCGAGGGTCCGGTTCATGCCCATGGCCGTCCCCGCGCCCCCTTGGCCGCCCGTGGTTTCCCGCGCGGCGCGAGAGAGATCACCGAGCGCCGCGATGGCGCCGGCGGCCGTGTTCGACGAGATCAGGCCAGATTCGGATTCGTCGCCGTGAGATCGGTAGTCGGGATGACTGCTGTCTTTCCTGTCGGCCAAGTTCTGCTCCTCTACTCCGGAGTCTGCCTGCGCTTCGGCTCCGGCCATGTTCGCCTCTGCTTGAATCACCGCCTGGAAGGGGTCCTGTCCACGGCTCCCCGGCTCACTCGCACGCGCACCACCCCCGAGGCTTTCCTCGACGGCGGTCCGGATGTCTTCGGGAATCCCTCGCCCAGCCGATGGCGAAACTTCCTCTGGCTGCTCGAGCCCGGCCAGCAGGGCCGCCGTCTGGTCCTCGGGACTGAGCGGTGGGTCCTGGGGCTCGTCTTCCAGGATCTTCGCGGCCTGCGCCTGAGCCGCTTCGCGGGCCCGGGCGAGGATTTGATCGATTTCGCTCAAGGCATCGTCGTCGTCATCCGGGGACGGCTCCGCAGCCAGCTGATCGACCAGTTCGAGCGGTGCCTCCGGCTCCGGGGCCACGACGGGATTGGCCGCCTCCACGGGAACCTCGGGCTCAAGGCTCTCGGGCTGGCTGGCCTGGAGCTCGGGGGCCAGCGCCTCTGGAGCCGGCTCGACCTCCGGGACCTGCGGAACCTCTGGGACTTCAGGGGTTTGCGGGACCTCGGAGACCTCGGGCTGGAGCCCCGACTCGGCCTCCATCTCCGCCTGCAGCTCGGCCTGCTGTTCGGCCAGCGCTTGGATCTCGGCGAGCGCGTCCAAGGGCGACAGGGGCTCCTCGACCTCGGCCGGCGCCTCGAGCTGCTCCACGACCTCGACCGGTTCCTCGTGCTGCTCCACGACCTCGATCGGTTCCTCCTGGACGGCCAGGACCACTTCCTCGCTCTCGGCCGGCTCGGCCTCCGGGGCCGAAGCGGCGCTGTCGTCGTTCTCCTCGCTTACCGGCGTCTCGCCGATGACATCGTCCAGGGCCCGCGCCAGGCCTTCCATCGTCAGCTCGATGTCGGTCTCGGAATCGGGTGCTGCCGCCGGCGACTCGGCCTGATCGGCCGGTTCGGCGACCGCGGCGGCCAGGCCGCGGGCCGATTTGGCCTCGTTGAGGTCGACGACCTCGCCCTGCTCGTTGACCATCTGGGTCAGATCGAGGATGTCCTCCTCGGCCTCCGGCTCACCCTTCGGCAAGGCCGAGAAAACCTCGCTCGGGGCTTCAGTCGCGGCCTCCTCGGCGGCCGGGGCCGGGGCCTGCTCCTGTTTCTCCCCCTCGGCCCCCGCCTCGGCCTCGCCCTCGTCCCCGTCGGAAATGATCCTACGGATGGAGGCGAGTATCTCCTCCATCGAGGGTTCGTTCTCTGGATTCGCGTCGGTCATATCCCTCTGCCCAAACGCCCGAAGGGCCGGCACCTCAATCGGCAGGCCAGTCCCTTCCTCGTCGCCGCAGCAGGTCGGGCAGCGCTATGTCTCAGTATCCTGCGCCAGGCGCGCTGGTCCCGAACCACTTGTCCTTAACAGACCCATAATCGGACTCTGCGTCGTATATTTCAACGGGCAGCGCGATTTCGGTGGCGGTCAGACGCCCGACGGCATTCAGGACCTCGTAGCTTGCCACCACTTCGTCCCTTTCGGAGCGTACCAGCTCGACCTGAGAATCGAGCAATTCCTGTTCGGCATCCAGGATATCGAGGATGGTTCGGGCACCCACGGCGTTCTCCTGACGCACGCCCTCGAGGGCGATCTCGTTGGAACGTACCTGGGAAGTGAAGGATTCGATCTGAGCCCGGGCCGTGGTCAGGCGTTCCCAGGCGCTGACGCTCTCCTGTTCGGCGCGCCGCCGGGCCTCGTCGATCTCGAGTCGGCGCTGACCGACGACCTGCTTGGCCTCGCGGACCCGGCTGTAGACGAAGCCCGATTGATAGATCGGCACGGTGACCTGCGCCAGGATCTGCGCCGTATCGCGCTCGCGATTCGAGCCGTCGAGATCCTCGCTCCGGCTGACCGAGCCTTCCAGGGCCACGCTCGGCAACAGCTCGCCGATTCGCACCCGCACTTCGTCACGGGCCGAGCGCTCGGCAAACTCCGCGGCCTGAACATCCGGATTCTGGACCCGCGCCGCGGTGACGGTGTCGCTCAGGTTGCTAGGAATGATCTCCAAGGTGGGCGGCCGCTGGAGCGAGACCGGCTCCAGGCCGATGACCTCGCGGAACGCCGCGCGGGAGGCGGCCAGATTGCCTTCCGCCTGGATCCGATCGGCCGTGGCCTGGGCCAGCCGGGCCTCGGACTGGGCGACGTCGGTGCGGGTGATCTCGCCGACCGAAAAGCGGTCCTGCGAAGCCTCGAGCTGCCGGGTCAGCACCTGTTCGTTGTTGATGGTCAGGCGCAGGACCGCTTCGTCCCGCCAAACGTCCATGTAGGAGGCGACGCCGTCGAAGAGAACGTCCTGCTCGGTCGATTTGAGGCGCTGGCGTTCCGCGCGGATGTCATTCTCGGCCCGCCGGGTTCCGGCAATCGTCCGGCCGCCGCGGTAGAGCGGCTGCTGGACCACCAACTCGGCATCGAAGGGCGTGGTTTGGTCCTGTTCTCGCTCGATATCACTGTCAGTCCACTCCGGGCCGACGGCGGTGTTGACCGTGACCGTCGGCCGCCAGTTCGACAGCTCCTGCGGAACCTGCTCGTTGACCGACCGGAGCTGGGCACGCGCCGCGCGCAAGGTCGGGTTCTCCTCATAGGCGGCCGAGAGCGCCTCCTCCAGGGTCAGCGCCCGCGCCGGCCCGGACCAGGCAGCCAAGAAGAGGCCGATGCCCAGCAGAGCCATGGCCGCGCGAGGGCGGCCGCGCAGCGTCCGGTATGGTGAGAACCCAGTCATGGCAGTCCGTGCCCCCCGAGGCAGTCGTGAGCGGAACCAGCGTTAATATATACAGAAAACCGTTAGGGTTAAGTTATCGATGATTGGCTTGCCGGGAACCCGGCTCCGAGGCCGGATCCCGAGGACCGGGTCAGAAAACGAAGCCCGGTGCCGCTGCGAAGCCGGGGAGCTCCCGGACCGCGGCGTCGAATAGGACCCGGCGCGAGGCCTGGCCTGCGTTCCGGCGGACCAGGACCGCCTGGCCCAGGTGCGCCTGCGACGCCATCACGGTGACCAGGCGTCCGCCTTCTGCCAACTGAGAGAGGATCGCTTCTGGCAACTCGGCGACCGCGCCGCCCAGCAGGATGACATCGTAGGGGGCCTGCTTCTCGTAGCCTGCGGTCAAATCGGCGGTGACCACCACGGCGTTGTCGATGCCCAGGTCCTGGAGGGTCTGGTTGGCGCGCTCGCACAGCGCGGGGTCGCTCTCGAGGGCGACCACGGTATCCGCGAGCCTGGCGAGGACGGCGCTCGAATAGCCGGTCGTGCAGCCGACGTCCAGAACCATGTCGGTCGCTTCGATCCGGGCCGCCTGCAGAAGGCGGGCGAGCACCATCGGCTCCATCAGGTAGCGCCCCGGCGCGACCTCCAGGTCCTCGTCGATGTAGGCCACCCCGGCCCGCGCCTCGGGCAGGAAACGCTCGCGCGGGACCGCCGCGAAGGCATCCAAAACACCGGTATCCGTCACTTTGTTGGTGCGGAGTTGGCTGTCGATCATATTGCTGCGGGCTTGGGCGAAGTCGAACATCGTAAATGGCCGCCTTGCTTTGCCGAGGCCTGTGAAGCTTGGCCCGGGCGTTCCGACACTCACGGCTTTATAAAGAGCCCCGGAAAGGAAGACAATCGTCACCCCCCACTGGGCCGCGGCCCCAGGGGGCCGGGCCGCGCCCGCCGCCTTGACCAGCTATCGGCCGGGCTCTATATCTCCCGCCCTGCCCAAGCCGCCGGCCCGGTGGCAGAGTGGTTATGCAGGGGCCTGCAAAGCCCCGTACGTCGGTTCGATTCCGGCCCGGGCCTCCAAGCGCCCCATCCCCTCCCCTCGACCCGCTTGCCGCCACGCCGCATCGTATAGCCCGCACCGGGCCATCGGACCTGCCGACCGTCCCGGGCCGCTCCCCGCGGCTCTGCCTAAGGTGTCTATACGACCTTTGATCTATGCCCGAGAATCCGTGGATTCCTGCGGCTTCCGTCACAGATCTTAAAGTGATTCACGAAGTGTTAACCATGTTCATGCGCAAATCCACGTGCGGAATTACTCAAGGCTATTAACCAAGTACAAATAATCTTTGAATTCCTACGTGAACCCTTTAATCTTATGTTAAGGGTTGAGGAGCGTAGCAGGTAGCAAGCGCAAGACGCGGAAACCGGGCGCGGTCGTGAGGGGAAGTTTCTCGGATCGTTGGTTGCCGCCAAGAAAGCGACGCAAGCGTGCCTCAACACGGTGTTGCAATGCCCGGCGGGTCGGGCCGCGCACCGGACTGGCCTCCCTCGGCGGACCTGCCGGAAGCCGAGGGCGAACGACGCGCAAGTAGTGGAGAGGAAAATGAAGATCGGCGAGGAGCTGACGGTCAACATCAACATCAAGGGCAAGGTGATTGGCCGCACCTACGAGAAGGATCCCAAGCTCGATATCCTGACTCCTTGGGGTATCCTGAACGCGATCCCCTTGTCCGTGCTGGAGCGGGGCCAGGCCAAGGGCGGCCTGCCGGCCAACGTCTCCATGGTCCCCCAGGACCTCTGGCAGAACCGCAAGACCGGCTGAGGCGCGCCGAGGCGCGGCCGGCCGGGCCGCGTCACGGGTGCGATGACGACAAGGACGAAAGGCGAAACCGGCCACCGAAGCGAGACTCCGCCAAGGGTCTCCCAAGAATGCCGAGGGCGCGCGATGCCGGCGCGCCTTTCCTCTTTTTTGGCGCGGATTTCCGGCCCGGAACGAATTGCAGGGGCGCCGCGACTTTGCTATAACCCGCCGTCTTGAGATCGACGCCGTCCGCCTCCAGGGGCGGAGCCGGGGTCGGTCCCTGATCCCCGGTAGCTCAGTTGGTAGAGCAAGTGGCTGTTAACCACTGGGTCGCTGGTTCGAGTCCGGCCCGGGGAGCCAACAAAAACAAAGGGCTAGGCCTTCGCGGTCTAGCCCTTTGTGCGTCAGGAGCCGAGGGGAAGTAGGCTTTCGAGCGCTTCTTCGGCGCGCCGCTCGTCAGCGCCACCTTTGGTCATCGCGATGGGCAGGTTGAGCGACAGGGATGGTTCGCCTCACCACAAGGCGCCGCGACTTGTGCAGACCGAAAAATGCTTCACGTCTGGCCGCCGGGCTCCAGCGCCCGGTCGATCTCAGCCTGGCTGAGCCCGGCCGCCTCGGCGGTCATCAGGATCGCCTGCCAGGCCTCTTCCGGCAGCGGGATGCCCTCGGCGAGGCGTTGCTCTCGGGTGCGCCGCTCCGGCTCCCCCGGGACCAGGACCTCGCCGTCGGGCGCCGCGGGTCTCGCGCTCTTGAAGAAGTCGACGTACTGGCGCACCTCGGTCGCGAAGTGATCGTCGGAATCGAAGAACCCGAGATCCATGTAAATGGACAGCATGCCATTCGTGAGAGGGCGCTCCCCGGGACCGCAGCAGCCGGAGCCCGTCAGGGCGCCCGCCAGCAGCTCGATCATGAAGGACAGGCCCGAGCCCTTGTGTTCGCCCATGGCGCGGATCGCGGCCGAGCCGCGCTTGGGATCGGGGACCCCGGTCGCCCGCTCCTGCCCGTAGAACAGGGCCGGATCGGCGGAGAGGCTGCCGTCCCGATCGATCAGGCTGCCCTCGGGGATCGGCTTGCCGCCGTTCAGGGCGACCATGACCTTGCCCTCCGCGACGCGCGAGGTGGCGAAATCCAGGATCAAGGGCGCCTCGCCCGGCAGTGGAACGCCGATCGCGACCGGGTTGGTGGCCATGCGCCGTTCTGACCCGCCGAAGGGGGCGACCAGGATGCTTCCCGAGACGTTGACGAGATGGATCGAGACCTGCCCCGCCGCGGCCGCCATCTCCGCCCAGTCACCGATGCGGCCGAGGTGGCCGGAGCGGCGCAGCGCGATGATCGAGACCCCGGACTGCCGCGCCTTGTCGATCCCGAGCTGCACGGCCAGGGGCCCGATGGTCTGGCCGAACCCGAAGTTGCCGTCGGCGACGGCCATGACCGGGCTTTCGGTCACGATGGTCAGCTGCCTGTCGGCTTTCAAGCCGCCCTGCTCCATCCAGTGGCAATAGCGCGGCACGCGGATGACCCCGTGGCTGTCGTGGCCGGTCAGGTTGGCGCGCACCAGATAGGTGCCGATCCGCGCACTCTCTTGGGCCGAGCAGCCCTGCGCCAGGAAGATATCGCTGACCAGCCGGGTGAGCGGCTCCGCTTTGATGAGCACTTACATCACCTCCCCGCCATCTTGGTCGCTTGCGAAGCGCCGATCGTCGCGTGTCGACCAGTTCGCCCCTCTCGCCATATGGGCCATTCGCTGCGGCTCACGCTGCCAACCCTTCGAGCAGGAAACGACGGCACGGATCGTACCTAAGCCTCGGCGACCCGCAGTCCCTGGATCCGAAAGGCCTCATCGATGCCCGCGCGCAAGGTCCCTTTCGTCGCGATGTGGGAGAGATCGATACCCAGTTGCACCAGCGTTTGCGCGCCGCTTGGCTTCATGCCGGTTATGATTACCACCGACCCCAACATCTTTGCCGCCGAGACGGCTTTCAAGACGTTGCGCGCGACTTCCGTGTCGATCACCGGGACACCCGTAACGTCCAGAATGGCGACCTCGGCCTGGTATTCGGAGATCGCCTCCAGCAGCTGCGAGATCAGTTGCGTCGCCCGGTCGCCGTCGATGTTGCCAACCAAAGGCATCAACACGACGCCGTCGAACAACTGCATGGTCGGCGTGGACAGCTCGAGCAACAGTTGTTGTTGCTTCTTGATCAGGGCATCGGATTCTTTGCGTTCGGTAATATCGGTGGCGAACTTGACGACTTTCCAGGGTTCGCCGCCACCGTTCAAGATCGGGTTGTAAGAAGCCTGGATCCAAACCTCGCGGCCGCCCTTGCCGATGCGTTTGTATTCCGCCGACTGATATTCGCCGCGGCGCAGGACGTCCCAAAACCGCTTGTATGCCTCGCTCGCCGCGTAGTCCGGTTCGGCAAACATGCTGTGATGCTTGCCGACAACCTCGTCGATCCGGTATCCCATGAGGGACAGGAATTTCTCGTTGGCATCCAGAATGATGCCGTCCAGGTCGAACTCGCACACGGCGCTGGACTTCTTGATGGCATCGACGATCCCTGAAAGATAAGCCGGATCGTCTTTGTCATCGGCGGTTGATAGCTTTGGTCTCTTGTTCTTTAGCTTAGCGTCCATAGCTCGTTTCGTCCCTTCTCTTCCCGCTGACCCTAAGGTGTCGGCATGAACCCGATCATGGAAACGTCGTCGCGGCGCGCCTCGCCGCCTTGGTAGTCGGCCAAGGCACTGGTGATGGCCGCGCCCTGCTTGGGCAAAGGCATGTGGGCCAGGCCGCGCAGCAGTGTCGTCAGGCGTTTGCGGCCGAACGCCCGGCGCCTGTTGCCGCCGATCTGATCGATGATGCCGTCGCTGTACATATAGAGACGTTGCCCCGGCTTCAGCCGGATCGAATGGTTGGTAAAGCGACTGTCGAAGGGCACGCGACGGTATCCCACACCGTGCTTGTTGCCCTTGATGACGTCGATGCTGTCGCCGACTGCGGACAA
>JASJAL010000064.1 GCA_030067055.1 Kiloniellales bacterium
GCGACGCGGCTGTTCAGCCGTGCGTCCTATCGTGTCGCGGGCATTCCCGGCGCCGCTGTAGAAAGCCCGCACGCCTTGTCCAGCAACGACGATACCGATGATCCGGAAGCTGGGCGCGAGAGCTTTGCCGCCATATCCGTCTCGATCGAATGCCTCGAATGGCTCTATTTGGCCGCAAGAGGGCACCGGCGCGCGCGTTTCTCTTGGACGGATGGTGCGGTTGAGGGAACCTGGCTCGTCCCCTGATTTCTATGGTGATTGCCTCTCGGCCGAGAACCTAGAGCCAATCTCGCCCTGAGGCAGCGGCCAAGGTTCAAGTGCTTCAGGCCCTCGCACTTTCTCGGATCCGGATCCGGATCGATGAGACGCCTCCGTGACCCGCGCTGCCACGATAATTTCTCCCGTGGCAGATCCTTGCCCCTTTGCGAATTGCGAAACCGCTATGCCACCAAGGATGAAAGCCATCCCGGCAAAGGCTGTCCATCCCAGCGATTCCTCCAGAAAAAGAATCCCGAACAACAAAGCCCAAACCGGAATGAGGTAGTTGATCAGGGAAAAGAACGTCGGCCCGGCCTGCCGGATCAGGTGGAAATACAAGATCGGGGCAAGTGCCGTTGACACGACCCCAAGGATCACGACCGCCAGAAAAGATGCCAGATCGAAGGACCCGACGAGAGCTGGCAGGTCATTCCAGGCGATCGGCACGAGGAGCAAGTTCGCGGCGATCGCGGTGCCAGCCGCGGCAACCAAACTGTCCGATACGGAGCAGTGCTTGGCAATGATTGTATTGATGGCATAGCAAACAGCGCCGGAGATGATCGCGAGCTGGGCGAGCAGCGAAGCCCCGGAACCCGCAAGTCCAAAGCCAACACCGGGACTCATCAGAATCACAACGCCAAGAAAGCCGAGCAGAAATCCAACGGCCTTGCTCCGCGTCATGCGGTCGTCCTTGACGAAGAAGTGTGCCAGCACCAGCGTCACCAGCGGCATGACCGCCATCAGGACGCCCGCGAGCCCGCTTTCCACTGTCTCTTGCCCCCAGGAGATCAGCCAATAGGGTAGTACGTTGCCCATGACGGCCATGGCCATGAAAGCCAACCACACACGGCCGTCCCTCGGGACTCGCTTGCCGGAAGCGAAAAGCAATCCGACCAGGAAAACGCCTGCAACAAGGAGCCGAGCCGCAACCACGCTGTCCGCGGAGGCCGTCGAGACGGCGATCTTTGTCAGGCCAAAGGAGCTGCCCCACATGACGACGAGAGCGAGCAGCATGACCCAATGGATTACGGGAGGACGGTGCGACACAAAGTTCAGGCCAAAAGCTCGCATTCGAGGCCGGCCTTTGGTGGCGCGTTCGTGATCCAAGGGCCCATTGTTTGCGCCGCTGGTCCAATACTCGGACCCGGACGAACGAGCGCCGGGTGTGACTGAAGCGTGAGCCCGATCTCGGCCAGCAGTTTCCGACCGTTCCTTGGCAAGTTTGTGACTTGGCATGGTCTGAGCTATGTCCTGACCTCAGGCTTGGCCCTGTGTACCGACCCTCCCCAGCACCAAGCTAAGAGGCCGAAACTTCTGCCTGGGGCGAGATGCTGACTGAAGGTCCGTCTCGTCCCAAGCGAAAGTCTCGGCCTGCCTTGCGCAGGCTGGTCTTTTGGCACTAGCCCTGAGGTTGCACCTGCGGAGGCCCAAAAACTGGCCGACGGCCCTTTGTCGCGGCCTTACCAGCCGAGGGAATAGCGCTCCGACCGGAAGACGGACCTTCGTCGGACTGGTCGTTTCGAACTATCGGCTCACCTGCAAGGATACGGCGAACCTCGTCCCCGCTCAGGGTCTCGTAGAGCAGCAAGGCCTCGGCCACCGCATGCAGGCCGCTCATGTTCTCCTCAAGCGCCTGCTGAGCACGGTCTTCCGCTTCCTCGATGATGCGGCGAACCTCATCGTCTATAAGACGGGCCGTCGCTTCAGAAACGCTCTTGTTTTGCGCGAGCGAGCGCCCTAGGAAGACCTGCTCTTCATTCTCGCTGTACCGAAGGCGGCCGAGCTTATCGCTCATGCCCCACTCAGTGACCATGCGCCGCGCGAGGTCCGTCGCCTGCTGGATATCGTTGCTGGCTCCCGTCGTGACGTTCTCGCGGCCGAAGATCAGCTCTTCAGCGATCCGACCGCCGAACATCATGGCAAGCCGCGCCTCGATCTCGCCCTTGCTCATCGAATAGCGATCGCGTTCCGGCAGGTTCATGGTCACGCCCAGGGCCCGACCGCGCGGGATGATCGTCACCTTGTGCAGAGGGTCGTTACCGGGCACCAGAAGGCCGACCAGGGCATGGCCCGCCTCGTGGTAGGCGGTTAGGCGCTTCTCGTCCTCGGTCATGGCCATCGAACGGCGCTCCGCACCCATCATCACCTTGTCCTTCGCAGCCTCGAAGTCGGCCATCGTGACCACGCGGCGATTTGCGCGGGCAGCGATCAAGGCGGACTCGTTGACCAGATTGGCGAGATCAGCGCCGGAGAAGCCGGGCGTGCCGCGCGCGATGATTCGCGCATCGACGTCCGGTCCGAGAGGCACTTTACGCATATGCACTTTCAGGATCTGTTCCCGTCCGATCACGTCCGGATTCGGTACCACGACCTGGCGGTCGAAGCGGCCGGGGCGCAGCAGAGCGGGGTCGAGCACGTCGGGTCGGTTGGTAGCCGCGATCAGGATAACGCCTTCAGTCGCCTCGAAGCCGTCCATCTCGACAAGCAGCTGGTTGAGCGTCTGCTCGCGCTCATCATGCCCGCCGCCGAGGCCGGCGCCGCGACTGCGGCCGACGGCGTCGATTTCATCGATGAAGATGATGCACGGCGCGTTCTTCCGGGACTGCTCGAACATGTCACGGACCCGCGACGCACCGACACCGACGAACATCTCCACGAAATCCGAGCCCGAGATCGTAAAAAACGGCACATTTGCCTCGCCAGCGATCGCACGTGCCAGCAAGGTCTTTCCCGTTCCCGGTGGTCCGACAAGCAGCACACCTTTCGGAATGCGACCGCCAAGACGCATGAACTTTTGCGGATCCCTGAGGAAGTCGACAATCTCCTCCAACTCCTGCTTTGCCTCGTCGATCCCGGCGACATCTTCGAAGGTCACGCGTGTCTCATCGGGCGCCAGCATGCGCGCCTTGCTCTTCGCAAAGCCCATGACACCGCCCGGGCCGCCACCCTGCATGCGCCTCATCATGAACAGCCAAAAGCCGATCAGGAGTAGAATAGGCAGGAGCGAAAAGAACAGGGTGCCGAGCAGGCCGGGCTGTGGCTCTGGCGCCGCTGTAATATTGACTCCCTGATCTCGCAGAGGCGTTACGAGATCGCTTCCAGCCGGCGCGAAGGTGCGGAACCGGTCACCGTCACTTGATGTGCCGAAGATGCTTTGGCCTTGGATCGTGACCTCCTGCACCTCGCCAGCCTCGACTTGAGCGAGGAAGTCGGAATAGCCGACCTCGAGAGCATTCTCTGTGGGGCTCCCGCGGAAGGCGAAGAGTGCTATTGCTAGCAGGAGTCCGATGATCACCCAGGTCTGCAGCTTGTTGTCGGATTTCATCTCTCGGCTCTCCTCGATCACGCGGCCGCTATCTGCTTGGCCCTAGAACTCTGAAGTTTAGATACGTTCCAATATACGCAGTAGCCGGTTGAATAGACCTGTCATCGGTATGGTTTCGACGAGGCTCTTCCAAATAAGTTTGGCTTTGCATGCAAGGATTAGCGCCGACAGGGCATTGCCGGGTTTCGTCGAGCCGGGCTGTGAACTCTGGCAACGTGATCGCTTGAGAAAGGACCTGGGCTAAGCAGGGTCCGCCCGCGCCATTGGCCCCTGAGCTTCTGACTCCAGGATGACCGCGACGGCATGAACAACCGAGGCCAAGCGGACCGCCGTTTGGATCGCCTCCTTGCCGATCCCGACCTTGCGGAGCACCTGTTCGTGCGCCTCGATAAGAGGTCGCACCCGTTTATCGCCGAGACTGCCGGGGACCACAGATCGAAGTCCGACTTCTCGACGCCGGAGTTGACGATCACATTCATGCGCAACCACGCCGGCATTGAGTTGTACTCTTCGGAGGTCGCGAGATAGACCAACGGGTAGAAGACGTTGTTCATTGACATCATGGTGGCGGCTCGTGATGCCGTGATCTCCTCGGCCGACAGATGCTGAGCGGCTTCAGCTTCACTCGTGGCGAGGTTTTCGGCGTTACGAGATCCGATTGCCGAAGCGACGAGTGTGCCTCAGGTTTGCTGCTCGGTCAGAACATCACCGCGCAGCAGGCTCACGATCAGTATCTATGCAGCGCTATCGGTGACAGGTACGAATGTCATTTGGCAGAGCGCTCCCCTGAGCTTGATGCTACGCATGGGACCTGCGAATTCGCTGCGCTTCGCCGGCGCAGTGCTGAGACACGGCCCAGATGTCGGCGCGGCTAACGCCGATGTCGTGGAGGGTCTGATCGCTAAGGGCCATAAGTTCGTCGTAAGTCTTTCGGGCCCGTCTGCGGGCGGCCCACGCCCCGAAAATCGTTCCTAAGGTTGGCCGTCGAAGCCGGCCCGCCACAAGTTCGCTCATTTCCAATTGCTCCTTGGCTTACGTTAGATGCTGCACTGCAATACGCCACGGGAGGCACGCCGGACCATGTCCTGGATGCATGTTTGCTCCAGCCAGCGGGCACAGCGCGCGGGACCTTCAACGGAATTACGGACCTCTCACTGAGCGGCCAAGGTGTTGGCAGGTGCAAACGCGATCGTTGCCACTTCATGCCAATCTGCGTTTTCGCGACTACAGCGAGACCTCCCACCCCAGCTCATTTGCAGACCAAACGAAATTGCTGCGAAGCGAACTACGGCCAGGCGCAGTGATGCGAACCTCCGGTAGGCCGACTGCTCCGTCCTGACCGTGAAGCCGGATGGCTTTGTCACGCCTGTCACGCTCGACGACTGAATGGCAGACAGAGCGTCCCGGTCAGCTAATCCATGATGGTGACTTCCGCCACGCGGCTCTTCAGGATTCCGCGAATGAACCTCGCAAGTGCGAAGAATTCCTCCTGCCGTGAGGAGTGACGGCGCCAGATCATGCCGATGATCCGAAATGGTGAGCGTGGCTGCATCTGGCGGGCGACCACTTGTTTATCTTGGACGACTTCGGCGCGGACGTAGAGTGCCGGAAGGAACGAGAGTCCCATACCCATGCCCACCATTTGTCGTATTGTGTCGAGACTCGTACCCTCATAATCCAGTGACAAGTTGGCGCCAAACTGATCGCAAAGATCACGGACTTGGTCGTGTAGACGGTGTCCGGGCTCCAGCGTTAAGACCGTCTCACCCTTGAGGTCTGATCTGGCGGCGTTTTCCTTGGTGGCCAAATGGTGATCCTGAGGCGCCACGACCCATAGCGGCTCGCGGAATAGGCGTGCAGTTTGCAGGTCTGTGCCCTTCACTGGCAGAGGAAAAAAAAGCAGGTCGAGGTTGCCCTCGTCCAGGCCGTTAAGCAGCACTTTCGGCATGCCTTCGCGAATATAGAGCTTCAGGTTGGGAAAGCTCTGATGCAGCTCGGCCAGGATATGGGGCAAGAGATAAGGACCCAAGGATTGGAGCACCCCAAGGCGGATCGTTCCACCGAGCAAGCTTTGCCCGTGCTTTGCAAGCTCGACGATGTCCTGCACATCGCGCAGCACGGTTCTGCCGCGTGCGGCAATTTCCTGTCCGATTGGCGTCAGGATGACTCTTGACCGACTCCGCTCAACTAGCTGAACGCCGAGCTTGTCCTCGAGCTCTCGGAGTTGCCCGCTCAAAGTCGGTTGCGTTACGTGAGTCATTTCTGCGGCCCGTCGGAAGTGGAGCGTCTCGGCCACGGCGACGAGATAGCGGAGCTGCTGCAAAGTCGGCACTTGATATCCTCTTTCCGTCGTCAGAATGCAGAAAGGAAATTCCTATCGAAGTAACGATGGATTTCGATTGGCTCTATCAGGGTTTCAAGTCGACATCGGGGAAGTATCGTAGAGCGCATGGCTGCGTTTGGGCGGCATGGGCGGCGTCTGCTCGCAAATGGTGAGATGTGAGCATGAAGAGATTCAAGAATATTCTACTGGTCTGCGACGAGGGCAACCTGCACGTAGACGTAGTCGGCCGTGCGATCTGGCTGGCAAAAGCCAATGACGCTCGCATCACTCTGGTTGACGTCGTCGATGCGGCGCCAGGTGAGCTGACCAGGCTTCTTGCTGCTCTTCCTGGAAAGAGAGGGCATGAAGTTGAGCACGAAATGGTGGAGTTCCACCGGGCGCGTCTCGCCGAAATCGCCGCACCGATCAAATCCGAGGGCATCAAAACGAGCGAGCTTGTGCTTCAGGGCTTACCGTTTATGGAAGTCATACGAAAGGTTCTCCGTGACGGACATGACCTCGTCATGAAGGGTGCGGCCGGCGAGATCGAGGGAAATCCCCTGCTCTTCGGCAGCACAGACCTTCATCTGCTACGCAAATGCCCGTGCCCGGTTTGGGTCATGAAGAAAAGCCGTCGCAAGCGCTATGCCCGTATACTTGCCGCTGTCGATCCGGATCCCGCCAATGAGCAACGAAGCGCCCTCAACGCTCTTATTCTCGACCTTGCGACTTCCTTGTCGAAGCTCGACGGAAGCGAACTTGACGTCGTCAACGCTTGGCGACTCGATAAAGAGGAGACTTTGCGAAATAGCGGGTTTTCGAGGGTGTCCAATACCGAAGTCGACCTGCTCGTGACGAATGAACGCGCGCATAGCGAACGCAGGCTGAAAGAACTCTTAGAGGAGTATCCTGACGAGGACGCTAAGCGGAGCGTCCATTTGCTGAAAGGGGCGGCCCGAGAAGTGATCCCTAAGCTGGCCGAAAAGAAGCGTGTTGACTTGATCGTTATGGGGACTGTGGGACGTACCGGCATTCGCGGTCTTCTTATCGGCAATACGGCCGAAGCGATCTTGAACCAGGTCGAATGCTCCGTGCTTGCGGTGAAGCCACCCGCTTTCGAGACCCCTGTTCGCTTGGACGTAACCCCTAGCACTTCCGAACTGGCATGAATTGTCGTTCATGCAGATGACTCTTGTTGCTTCGATCTTGGCTGTCTCATTCGCCTTCGATCGAATTTGATAGGTTTTTCCAATGACGCTTGGCGGGCTTAACGATTGGGCGCTAGAGCGGCGCGTGCCAAATCTAGGAAGCCTCGTCAATTAGTGTCTAGCTACCATGCGTCCAGCATTCATAGGGAGCAAAATGAAGATGGAAGGGATTGACCGTCTAAAGCAAAGCGAAATCACCGGGTCTGCGTCGCACACCATAGTCGGCGTAGCGGGAGGACAATCTGACCACCATGACCAAACCGGCCACAAGGGCGAGGAGGCGAACGCCGCGTCGATAGAAGGAATTTGGACCGGTGAAATCCTTGGCCCCTACGGATGGGAAAACAGCGGGACCTATGTGCTTGATCAAGGGCGAGTTCTTGGCGGCAACAACCGGCACCATTCCGCGGGGCACTACAGTTTGGTCGATAACACCTATCGGGCCGAGATTGCTGTCCACTACCATGGCCAGCCTAGAGCGATTTTTGGAGGAATACGTAAGCAGTTTGAGATCGTTGTGGTCGGCACCTTAGAGAACGACGTAATCCTAGCGCAGATCGACCCCGGGGGTGGGCGCGGCTCCAGCGTACGATGCCGTTTGATACGGCGATTAGACCTACCTTGCAGGAACCAGTAGCCAAGAGACAGCCAGTGATGTGGTTTCCCAATGCAACGAGAAGATGGGAGCCGACTGAGCCTTCTATGTATTTGGTTCCTACGGCAGAGCGCTGATAAACTCTTCGTCTCTATTGTCTCGCTCGTTTGGATCCCGATTTGGGAAGAGCTGTGTCGTCATCTGGCGGATCAACGCCTTGAATTCCGGGTCTTCTGGAGTCGCAGTTCGCGCGACGCGGCCCCAAACCGAAGTCTCGAAAGTGTCCCGGGAGCAGAATGCTGCGGCGATCTTGATGGTGTCCTCGCTCCGCTCGCTGGGCTTGGGATCTCCAGTGCAGAGTTCCTTGGGGCTGATCGTCTCAGCAGGATCGAAGACCATTACCACGCGGTAGGGCGAAATGTAGCCCTGCGGTGCTTCCGTGACGAAGGGAACCGGCGGGCCGAAATGAGACTTGTACATGGTGCTGGTTATCGCCGCATCGACTTCGTCTTTGGGCGCATCGAAGGAATTCCCGCGAATCTTAGTGAGCAAAGCCCCTTGCCCCGCGGCGTATCCCAAGGTGTTGGGACACCATTGCTGTCAGTCCCACTTGTAGGTCGTTGCGGCCGAACACCCAGTGATCAGGACAGCGACGCTGACGGCGATAGCAGCCCGTCCTACGGTCTTACGTCGACGAAGCCTGGATATACCCAGCAGGTATCGCCTCCTCAGCTTGCTTTATCGATGAGCTACGATCCAACCGATGAACGCGATCACAGCAGCTCGCGCCAGGAGCTGAGAGCTAGCCATTAAGAACACCCACGGCTTGTTCGGCACGCTGGTCGGCGCTGGCTATCCCAGGTCAATGGGCATCAGCGGTCGCCCGCGCTTCAGGTTCGGCAAGGAGGCTTCAATTTGACACACGTCTGTCCGCTACAACCTGGTCTTGGGCGGCAAGCAAGGCGAAATGCGTCGCATGGGGCTCTTGTCTCCAAGCCAGCGCGTATTTTCTGTAGAGACGCCGATATGGCCTCGAGGTCGCGATGGAACCTATCAAATTCAGAGGCTTTCGCCTTGGGGTCGGGCAGTCGAAGTAGGTAGGACGGATGCACGGTCATGAAGACGGGCGTGCCGTCGTCGGCCCGCTCGATCTGTCCGCGGCGCCTCAGAATTCCCTGACCGCTGCCAGTGAGCGCCTCGGCTGCTGTCGCGCCCAAGGCGACGATCAGACGGGGCTGGACGAGCTTCCGCTCCAATTCCAGCCACCACTTGCAATGAGAGATCTCGCTCGCGCTCGGCCGCTGATGTATACGCTTCTTGCCGCGCGGCGTGAACTTGAAGTGCTTCACCGCATTCGTGATGAAGACGGTCTCGCGTTCGATGCCGGCCGCCTGGCAGGCTTCGTCAAAGAGCCGTCCGGCTGGGCCGACGAAGGGCCGGCCAGCAAGATCTTCGTAGTCCCCCGGCTGCTCGCCGACGAACATTAGATCCGCATCGGACGGTCCCTCCCCCATGACGACCTGTGTGGCGTGGCGGTAGAGCGGACAGTTGCTGCAGGACTTTGCCGAGCGCCGCAAGGCGCCCAAGCTGTCTACTTGCGGGGCCGCGGGGTCGCTGGGCGACGGCCGCGCCTTGATCTTGGCGGCGCGCCGTGGCGGCAGTGTTGGCGCGGCCGCCCGCATCGCCACCGCACGCTCTTCTGCCTGCGCGATTAGTTCGGGAATGAGCCGCGCTTCGGGCAGGTTTCGCCAATATTTCTTCGGCATCTCGGTTTGCATCGCCTTCACCTTCAGCCGTGACGGGTTGAAGATGTTTCGGAAATAGGTCGACCAGAGCTCTTCGGCCGCGTCCTCGGGAAGCGACGGCCTCTCTCGACCCGCGCCAAACCTTAGCCCGCCGTTCTCGAAGATAGCAGTCCTGTCCGGCGTGACGATGCACCAGTCCATGTCGGCAAAGCGCTTAGCGAAAAAGGGCGCCGTCGGTTCGACCGTGTGATGCGAGGGCTCGAACCAGGCCGCAAAACTGCGCCGCCTGGCATCCGGCACGCCGATTTCTCGGAAACGAAGGAAAGCCTTCATCTTGTGCTGGCAGCGGCGGACTGATTTCCCCATGACCAGCAGCTGCGAAAGGCATGGATGTCCCCGGTCAGTCATCAAGGCGGAGCGATCCTTCACCTTCCAAAGCAAAGCATAGAGACGGGCAAAGCGCTCCGGGTCGCTGTGCCACACGACGCTATCGGCGAGATCGACGAAGGATTTCGGGATCCTGTACCTGGCCTTGCCGGGAGGAGCGAGGGTCTCCTCGGCAAAAAGATCAGGCGCCGCTTCGCCGTAGCTCCAGAGGATGTTCTCGGGCCGAATCCTCTGCGCCAGGCAGGCCCGCGCGGCACAGCGCCAAGCTTCAGCCGTACCGATTTCCGGCAGTCGAATGGCGAGCATCACAGCAGGGCCAGTTGCTCTGGCGCCGGAGCGAAGCGCGCGCGCAATTTTTCGCTGTCGATCAGCGCGCCGGGTGTCCAGTCTGGCGTCGTTACGAAGGGCCCCGCTTTTTTCAGGATCGCGCCCATGTTCGTCAAATCCCGGTAGCTCAACCTGCGATGCCGACGGGTTGAAAGAATGCGATTCACGGTCTTCATTCCGAAGCCGGGGATGCGCAGAAGCATCTCCCGCTGAGCGACGTTCACGTCTATTGGAAATTGACCGCGGTGAGCGAGCGCCCAAGCGAGCTTTGGGTCGATGTCGAGATCGAGGTTGCCATCCTTCGTGGCGCCAGTGATTTCGCTCAGGTCGAAGCCGTAGAATCGCAGCAGCCAGTCGGCCTGATAAAGCCGGTGCTCCCTCAGCAACGGCGGCTTGATGAGCGGCAGCTTCTCCGACGCGTCCGGAATGGGAGAAAAGGCAGAGTAGTAGACTCGCTTCAGCTTGTAGCTCGCATAGAGCCGGGTGGACGTGCCTAGAATGGTTGCATCGCTTGCCTCATCCGCACCGATGATCACCTGGGTAGACTGGCCGGCGGGCGCAAAGCCCTTCCCGCGTCGTCCCGTGTAGGAGCGGTCCTTGGCCATTTCCCTGCGCAGCCGCACATCAGCCATCGCTGCACGGATCGTCTCGGGGTTCTTCTCGGGCGCGTAGGATTTGACGCTCCGATCGGTCGGAAGCTCGACGTTGATCGAGAGGCGATCGGCATAGAGGCCCGCCTCTTCGATCAGCTCCGGGGCGGCGTCGGGGATCGTCTTGAGGTGGATGTACCCACGAAAGCCCTCTTCTTGTCGCAGGCGTTTGGCGATGCGAACCATATCGGACATGGTCGCATCGGGGGACCTGATGATGCCGGAAGATAGAAACAGCCCTTCGATGTAGTTGCGACGATAGAACTCGATGGTCAGCCGCACAACCTCGTCTACGGAGAAACGTGCCCGTGGAACGTTAGACGAAACGCGATTCACGCAATAGGCGCAGTCGTAGATGCAGAAATTTGTCATCAGGATCTTGAGCAGCGAGATGCAACGTCCGTCCGGCGCGTAGGCATGACAGATGCCCGAGCCTTCATTCGACCCGAGGCCCTTGCCGTCGCGACTATCGCGCTTGGAGCCACCTGACGATGCGCAGGAAGCATCGTATTTCGCTGCGTCGCTCAAAATCGCGAGCTTCTGCTTCAAATCGAGCTGCGCCATTTGTTCACTATATGTTCTATACGGCGCACATGCAACGCCCTCGCAAACAGCCGTCACGAAGTGGAAATCTCGATGAGAGATTCATGCCCGGAATCGAGTGGCACCTCTGGCTAGGAGCGAGCGCCGGTGTGAAGTGGTGATAGACCGCACAGCGCCATGGACCGCGTCATCATGCGGCGCCAAATCGACAGCTCTGCCTTGGCCTGCAAAGCCGGATTGGTTCCGCCGTTTGAGCTGTAATCCGATCTTACTCGGGGGCTCCCGATAATCTGCAAATCCTGGACGTTGAGTGCTCAGGCGCAGATTACGTCTGAATCCTGAGCCACACTGCCGATTTCGTTTCCGCGGCCCATCCGAACTCCGATCCGCCCGTGATCCAGTCACACATGACGGTCGTAAGCTCTGATCACATTGGAAACGAGTTGAGCTTATGAAAAACAGTCATCGTCTAGACATAGATCGCGCAATATCGCACGGCTGCCTCGGCGCCATGGCCGGCGCGGCCTTCATCACTTTGTTCCTTGTATTCGACGTTTTTAGTCTGGGCTTCGAACTGGACCAAATTCTGGGTTCATCGGTCCACGCCTACGCAATCCTCTACAAGCCCATGATGTTGTGCGGCGTGGCCGCAATCGGTTGGTCCGTGTGGCGACAGCTTCGTGAGCAGGCTAGCCAGTCAGTAAGCCGTGCCAAAGCGACCCCATCGAGCGGCCGCTATGGGTCATCCCGAAACTGATCCAGCAAGGTGGGTGCGCAAGTCGCAGCTGTCTACTTTGACGCTCTTGATCTCGCGGCCTTCTATCCCACCCACTCCCCATTCAGGCCGCTACCAGAAAAGTTTGGCCTAGGCGCGCCCCAACAATTAAAAATCTGAAAGGATCAAACGATGTTTGAAAAAGCCTACAAGATCGTGATGGACCCGAGGTACAACCCGTTGCGCGGACTGCCGAAGATGGTTCGATTTCAATACATGCTGATCCTCTCCTACATGTGGTCGACCATCTTCACGGTCTGGGCCGGTTCGGCCCTTGCCTTTGGATGGAGTGTCGCTGGGCACACGGTGTTGCTGGTCGGCGTTTTCTTCACTGCCGACATTTTCCGGCGCGCCCGAGCGCGGGCTGCGAACCACCGCGACTCAATGCGCGACCCCCGCGACAACACCGTGCTTTACGACGACCTGTGGGGTGCCCCGTAACAGGTGCCGTTGTTTAGGCATAAATTGGCTCACCCTTTTCCCTTGCGTTGAGCCACTACGAATTCCCAAAGCATATAGCGCACGCGCTCGTACCAAGCTATCAACGATTACTTCGCCTTGTGTGGCCGAGAATCGCCGAGCTAGCCTTCACAATATCACTATTCGCGATATGGGTAACAACGCGACCGATTTAGCTGCAATCCGTAGTGTGCACCAAGTGCTTCTACTGCAGAACCATGTGCAGGATATGGATCGGTGTTTTCCACACCGACGATAATAATCCTAAAGGCAGGGTTATTGGAGCCTCCTGGCGGTAACATCGCAGTCGCCAAACCACCACCTTCGGAATCCCTTAACGTGAGGAAGAGCGGCATCTGGCGCTGAACGTGAGCGTCCAATCCAATGTTCTGCTCGATGAAGGCACCCGAGGTGGGCTTGTAGCAGCGGACTGCCTTCTCCCTTTCGCGCCGGAAATGCTTTGCGACAGCATGGCCCATGATCATTGACTCTTGCTCAGCCTCCACCTCGGTTTCGAAGCGGAACCAGGTCTTATTATCGGGTGCGTCGCAGACGAACTTCATAGCAGTGGCGCGTTCGAAACTATCATTGATCTCGCCTTTGCAGCTCAGACACGCCTTCGTGTGCTTTCTACCCGGTGATTCTTGAAAGGCTTCAGGGGCGGAGGATAGGGCTTAGAAGTCGCGTGATCGGGCTGGTGAAGCGGACGCTACCTTCGGTCACGGTTAGGCAGATGCAGTCTTCGATCGGATCTGCCACGGGCTGGTGCTGTGTGTCGGGATCCGCGATGGCGACGTCGCCACGAGTGTAGTGACCAAAGGCGTCGCCAAACCCTCCCGTAAGGACCAGCGTGTACTCCATTCCACCGTGCCCGTGCCGAGGAACCACCGTATTCGGCTTGATGCGCATTAGCCGCACCCGAAGGTCTGGCTTATCCCCGAACAAGGTAACCTCAGCGATCCCGCCCCTCTCCCGCCAATCGAGTTCCTCAAGGGGGCTCGCGACGTAGTCGCGGAGTGGCTGCGGCAGCCTAACGTCGACTTCGCTCGTCCTTGCGACAGCAAGGTAGCCCGACACGTCGAAGTCGACTGCCGCGGGGGCGTCCAGTTCCTCAAGCACGCGCGCCAAGCTATCATTTCTCAGGCCGGCAGACGGCTGACGTTCGAGTTCATCGCCCCCAAGGCTCTCGTATGCGGCGTGGGCGCGCCGGCAATCCGGACAGAGCGCCATGTGTGTCGCGACGAGCAACGCCAAGGGTTCGCTTGTGCTCCCAGCCGCGTAGCACAGCAGCATCTCTTCGGATGGATGATGGTGCGGCATTACCTCAGTTCTTCCAGGTTGCGGCGGAGTTTCCTCATCGCAAGGCGTATCCGCGACTTCACGGTCCCTAATGGCAAACCGAGCTCCTTAGCGATGACGTCGTGCGTCTTTTCCTCGAAGAAATGACGCCTCAAAATCATCGCCTGCTCGTCAGGCACCTGCGTGATCGCTTGCCGAATCAGGTCCCTCCATTCACCGGCGGAGGCGGCTTCGTCCGGACTGGCCTCCGGATCCGGCACCAGAGCCGGATCGTTCGGATCTAGTTCGGGCCGCCGTTCCCGACGGATCGCGTCGATGCGCTTGTTCCTCGCAATCGTGAAGATCCAGGTTGTGGCCCGTGCCTTTTGGGGATCGTACTGCCAAGATTTCCGCCAGACCGTCAACATCACCTCTTGCACCAAGTCTTCCGCCTGACTGTCGCCCACACCTAGCCGCCTCAGATAACTCTTTACCCTTGGCGCGAAGTGATCGAACAACCGCACGAACGCCGCCCGATCCTTCCTCTCCGCCACTGCGACGAGCAAGTCGCTCATTTCGTCTGATGTAGCTTCAGGCGCTGTAATGACTTCGACCATAATCTCGGAATGTTATGTCAGCCTACCAGCGCGTGCGAGAACACTCAAACAGTGCACTTGCGGAATACATCTCTCAAAGCTCTCATGAAGTACGCGATCGAATTTCGCCCAGATCACAAGTCACTTGAAGTTTCGGGAAAGGGCAGCGTGGTAACTCGATTATTCCAATAAGCAATTGGTCCCCTGCCTGTAGGGAGGTTGTCCATCCACACGCGAAAGCCGTACATCATAAAAACAAAAAAGTGCACCTTAACCTGCAAGCACTGGAAATCAGGCGCGGGGAACCATACTCCTGCTGATCGTGCTTCTGACACCTAGTTGAGCGCTCTTTCGTCCAACGTAGGCAGTGGCCCGCAACCATTTTGTTGATTTCGATTAGCCTCAACAAATAGACATAAGAAAGACTGGAGGGATGGGCGAGACCCTGTTGCCCGCACGATCAAAAAGGGACGCCCAGGATTTGCCCCAGGCGCCAGTTTGAGGGAGGAAGGAGGCGATCTGCCTCCGTATGTCCCATATTACGTTCGAAGACCGGCTGTGGATTTGGCAGCGCCATCGGGCCCTGGGCAACCAGGGATATTGCGCCAGGGCCCGCGCGGCCCGCAGGAGGATGGGCCGCTGGCGGTGCGCGACCGTTGGGTCGGGCAGTCGCCCACTCGCATCCTGAATACGGTGTCAGTCGCTGTATTGGATTTGCTCCTAGGGGGTGCCCGCGGGCGTTCGCCGTCTGCGATCGCAGATGTACAGGAGGCATCTAGCGCGCCGGGCATCCGCGAGTAGGAGGCTGGAGCAAGAAAAGAAATTGCGGTCCCGTATCATAACATCGCGGCTTAAGGAAGTAGGCAAGCAATGACGGGATCACGCTGAGCCGACGTCTGCTGACCTTTTCCGCCGCTAGGTGCACGTGGTACGGATCTGTACGAACTGGCTTTTAGCAGACTCCCATGCGTCTAGTTTCCCGTTGGCACTTAGGATATCGACAATCCAATAATCCCAAAACTACAGCTGTTCGGTAGTGTCGCTGCCTGAAGCGCTAGTCATTACACCGTCCGCATAACGATAGAGATGCTTCTCTATCTCGCGCATAAACTCGTTAAAGCGTCGTGCGTCCGAGTGTGCACCCTTGGAAGCATGGGATACCTTGAGCTGCCGGTTGATTTCATAGAATTCAACCAGCTCCTGTTCTGTCATTTGACGTGCCATATGAACCTCCATGCCATTTTTACGATTTGCTTCGAGCAAGAGATCTCTGGCCTGCCCCCAGGGCTTGTGCGGTGCTTCTCGATCAGGGCGTCGTAACGGTTCTCTATGTGCATCTGCCGCGGTCCTCCTGATAGCTTCGACCTCCGGAGGCGGGTTGCAGGGTTCAGAGACCCGCCTTCTTGCTTCGAAATCGGTGCCGTACGTCACGCAATGGCAAGAGAGATGGCGTGTGGAGAATGATTAGCCTAGTCCCGAGCAATCCTGGTTTTGATAGGAGTTCTTTCTCAGATTCTCCCGGACCCTGCCGATAGGAAAATCCGATGACAAGCTGCCGGGAGACCGATTGGCCGCCGGGACCGGCCGGAACGATATGCAGGATTGTTGGCGCAACTGCCTCCTTCGATAGAGATGAGGCGAACGATAATCGAGGCGGAAAAATTTGGGAGCAGACCGATGACCAAGCTGACCCTTGCCGGCGAGGTGCCCGCTTGCACCACATCACAGGATCCGGCACTGCAGGCCGAGCGCGAGTACTACGACTGCTTGACGCGCTTCGGCCATGCCTCGGCCGAAGCGCACGTGGCCGAGATGCTCTGGCGCCGGCTACGCAGCCGGGTGGCCCAGTCCGGCTCTCGTTAGGCCCGGTGCTCCCTAGCCTGCTGACTTCAGAGGCCGCTACCCGAATTGAGGCGGACTGGCTACCGGAGGGCGGCCGGTCCACTCTTTGTCATCCACAGGACGAAGGCGCCCGCCGACGCGACGGGGGAATCACTCCGGCCAGATGAGCTTGTCTATCAAGTGGATGACGCCGTTCCATGCCATGATGTCGGGCTGCTTGATCGCGGCCTGGTTGACAACTGCCACGCATTCCACAGAGTGGACCTTGACCTTTTCGCCATCCAAAGTCTCGAAGCTGATCACCTTGCCCCCGATGTCGGCGACCGTGACCTTTCCGCCAATTACGTGAAAGCTCTGGAGCGGAACCAGCTGCTCCTTGTTCTCGGGCTTCAGAAGCAAGTCCAGATTGCAATCGGGCAGCTCGGCGAAGGCGTCGTCACTCGGCGCAAAGGCGCTGAAGGGCCTCTCACCCCCAAGGGTCTCCTCGAGTCCGGCCGCCTTGACCGCCGCGACCAGTGTCTTGAAGTCTCCCGCCGAGTCTGCGGTCACGAAGATATCCGCCTCTTCGGCCTTGGCGCCGAAGGCGCCGATCTTGAGCGGTAGCATGAGCTCGGCGGCCGCGAAAAGCCGGCTGAATCCTGTCATGGCTTCGCTTCTATTGTATTGCTTTGGCGCGAGTGGCAACGGGCTTCCCGCGGCGTGTCCTTGGTCTCGACGGGGAGGCCGGTCGTCCATCGGGAAAGTCGGCTCTGCGGCCGACCTTGATAGATTCACCCGATTGGCGCCGGACGGCGGTCATAGCGACACTCGGTCGTAGACCAAACCAAATCGCCGTACACGACGTAGGATCTAGGGAGTTGCCGGTTTAAGAAATGCATTGCGATGTTTCCTGCGCCTTGATTGCGGCACCGTGGCTCCAGGTTTTCCTGTGGCGGCAATCCGCAAATGGCGCCTTTTGCCTGGCCGCTGGAAGCTCTCGCTTAGGGACAGGATTGAGATGAGCACACTCGGTTCGATTGTTGTCGGCAGTTGCCTTGCGTTGGCTTTGGCTGCTGCAGTCTACGTGGAGCGGTCGAGGCACCCTGACGCGAAGCCGATTGCAGCCTATTTGATCTTCGTGACCGTCTTCGCAGCGGTTGCAGTTGGCCTTTTCGCGGCCGGCACCTTGCTCTTCGTGCTGCTGGAGCGGCCGGACCTGCTCGCCACACCCGCAATAGGATTTTCTTTCCTCCTGTTCATCTTCTTGCCTGCCTTCCTCGCCGGACGGTGGCAGATCAAGAAACCGCCACTGCGCGCACCACGCATCTAGCTCAACCTGTGCAGGACGTATCGCCTCATCGAGTAGGTGGACGGCGTGAGGCGACGAACGGCCGGTAAATCGGCAGCGAAGATCAAGGCTCTGAAGCTTGGTTGATGGGTGGCGCTAAGACTGGGCGCTCCAATCCACGGAGACCTCGCAACCGGGGTGTCGTACGAGCATCGGAGGATCGTATTCCTCGCTGTCGCTGCTCACGACAGCGGTACGGACGCACGCGTTCGACGCAATTGCGCGGTCGACTAATTTCCGAGGTTCGCGCTCCAATTCGCTACGCACATTAGGCAGTATATCGGCCTTCGTGAGGACGTGGCCCGTCCAACGGATGGTGCCACGCGCTAGTCCCGCTGGTGTGCTATCCTGTATGAGAATTGAGGATCGCAGCCGTAGCATTTCTGATCGTTGACGGGCTGCAGAACGGCCCATGAAAACAGCAATGCGCATTGAAGCTTACACGCCGCGGTGGCAGGCCAAGGTAAGCGCACTGGCCGAACGAATCTTTGGTGCTGGCTACTTCAGGAGCGCATCAGAGATACCTCAGGCCACCGACTCGTGCTTCCTGGTTTGCATCTCGCCAGACGAAGAAGTCATTGGGTTTGTCTACGGCAGAGTACTGCCGCAGGGCGGCCTCCAGGAGTTTCTGGAGCAAAAGATCAAGGACATCCCGGAAAATCTAATGGTCGCCGATGCGCAGGGCGCGTTGGGTGTCGTCCAATCGGTGGCTGTTGCCGCCGAATTCCGCGCAAAAGGCATTGGAACAAAGCTCCTTCGTGCGGTTCACGATGGAATTGTGGGCCTGGGGGCCGACAAGCTGATCGTCACCTTCAAGAGGGGTCCTGTTGAAGCGAGCGTCGACGCCATCATGGGCAGGCTTGGCTTTGAACAATGGGCTAAGCTCCCGACCTACTTCAAGGA
>JASJAL010000382.1 GCA_030067055.1 Kiloniellales bacterium
GATCTATCGTTAACCCATATTTCACGACCTTTGTGTTCAAATTTGCCGACCGCTCAGAGACTTCGCCTTTCTTTAAGTTTACGGCGACTGTTTTTGGGCCCGAGCCGGGTCCGCGATGGTTTCGGCACGAGCGCAAGATCGATCACAGCGACTGCTGATGATGACCAGGAGATACAGGTAGATGCTAGTTCTGGCATTCGCATCGCAGAAAGGCGGTTGTGGCAAGACCACACTGGCCGCACATGTCGCCGTTCAAGCCGAGCGAAGGGGCGCCGGTCCGGTCGCAGTGATCGACACCGACCCGCAGGGCAGCCTCGCCGATTGGTGGAACGAGCGAGTCGATGACTATCCGGCTTTCGCCCACACCTACGTATCACGGCTGGTCCAGGACCTGCATCGGATGCGCAGCGCCGGCGTCAAGCTTCTGGTCATTGACACGCCGCCCGCGATCACCAGCACGATCGAGCAGGTGATTCAGGTCGCCGACCTGGTTGCTATCCCGACCCGGCCCAGCCCGCACGACCTGCGCGCCGCCGGTGCCACGGTCGATCTGGTCGAGTATTGCAACAAGCCGCTGGTCTTCGTGATCAACGGCGCTACGCCGCGGGCGCGGATCACGGCAGAGGCCGCGATCGCGCTGTCCCAGCACGGCACGGTGGCGCCGGTCACCCTCCACCAGCGCACGGATTTCGCGGCCTCGATGATCGATGGCCGTACGGTGATGGAGCTCGACGAGAACTGCCCCTCCGCGGTCGAGATTGCCCAGCTTTGGGACTATCTGGCCGACCGGCTGGACAAGCTCTCGGCCAGCGCCGGCCAGGAACAGGGCCTTCGTCAGGGCAACATGCATCCCGGCATGCGCGCCGGGACGGTGAGGTAGTCTTGAAAGCCGCTCGCCTCCGCAGCGACCACGTGGTCCGCAAGGGCGCCGCATCGCGGCGCCAACCGGCGCCGTCCAAGGTGGTGCGCCTGGAGGATGCAGTGGCCCGGGCCCGCGCAAACGCGAAGCCGCCGGTCGCTGCCACGCCAGCTCCGCAGGCGGGCGCCAGCGCAGCCGCGGCAGCAAAGCCCGCAGACCAGCGTAGCAGCGAGGTTCGGCTTTCGCTTCGCCTGGACGGCGAGTTGCACCGCCGACTCAAGCTGGTCGCGGCCTGCCGCCAGGAAACTCTGCAGGAGATCATGGCCAGCGCCGTCGAGCGCTATCTGCGCGACACCGGCCCGGAAACGCTCACCGAGTTGACCGCGCTTCTGGCCGGAGATCATGGAGAGGAAAACTAACGCCATGTTCCGATCGCGCCCAGCGGCGGTCCGCGAGACGGCCGAAACCCACAGTTCAGCGAAATAGAGACCCGGCGATGGACGAGAAGCACCTCCACCAACACGGCTCGGAGCCGGTGTCGGACGAACCCGCAGACGAGTTCGAGGACGACGCTGCAGAGGGCGCCGCTTCGCTGATCGGCATGCGGATCCGCCGTCGCTCGAGGCGCGGCGGCCAGCAAGGCTTCGCCAGCCCGGCGGCGCCGCGCGCGCCCGCCGGGTCGCAGGCGGGTGGTCCGGCCGGTCGTGCCGCACAGCCGCAGCCCGCGCCCCAGCAGGCGCCAGCGGCCGCCCGTCCGCAGACCCAGGGCCCGGTGGTTCAGGCCCCGGCGCCGGCACCCGGCACGCAGATGCGGCCGCAGGACATCGTTCGCTATTGGGATCAGCTCCGGCAGGGCCGCCGCTTTCCTTCGCGGAGCGACCTCGACCCTGCCGAAATCGGCCGATATTGGCCAAACTCGATGCTGGTTCGCCGCAATCGAGACAACAAGGGCTGGCAGCTAGAAACACAGTTCTCAGGGGGACTTCAGGCTGGATCGAACGGCTCTGCCATGAGCAAGGGCTCAGGGGCGGAGTGTGCATCGATGGTCACCGAGTGGATCCTTTCTCTGGGTCGCGAGGTCGCCAAACTAGGCAAGCCGCTACAGGACACCGAGGTCTTTCCGACGTCCGTCGGCGAGGTCCGCTACAACGTGATCGCTCTTCCCCTGAGTGAAAACCAGAACGAGATCGACCACGTCCTCTATCACCTCGTACCGGCCAACGAAGAACAGTAGACGCGTAGTAGAGGACGACACCATGCACACTTCAGCGCCCTGGGAGACGCGCAGACCGGCAACTTGGCCGCACGCTGGCCAAGCCACCGGACAGAACGCCAGATTTGCCCAGAACCAGGACCAAGACAGATGAAAACGCCGACGAAACAGCGCATTTCCAAGATAGCGTTGCTCACCTGCCTGCTGACGCTGGCCGGCTGTGCAACCGGACAAGACACGCGCCAGGCAAGCAGCCCGGTCAAGGCCGAGGACAAGGCGGCGCAGCTCGTGGGCTATTGCCAGCGGCTCCAGCAGGAAGGTGACCTGGCCAACGCGGCCGGCTTCTGCGACCGGGCCCTGGAATACGATCCGACCAACAAGGTCGCGCTGCTGAGCCTGGCCCGCATCCTCGAGGAGCGCCGGGCGCCGCGCGAGGCGGCCCAGGCCTACCGCGCCATTCTGGTGCTGGAGCCGGACAACGCCGAAGCCCGCTATGGGCTGGGCAAGACCTACGTGGCGCTGGAACAGTACAAGCTCGCGCGCGAGCAGCTCGAGCTGGCCCTGCAGACCGGGAGCGATCCGCGGGTCTACAACACCCTCGGCGTCGTCCACGATCAGCTCGGCGACCATGCCGCGGCGCAGGAGGTCTATCGTCGCGGCCTGAGCAGCGACTCGGACAACGTGCCGCTGCGTACCAACCTTGGCCTTTCCATGGTGCTCAGTGGACAGCATGCGGGGGGTCTTCAGCTGCTGCGCGAAGTCGCCGCCCTTCCCGACGCCGGCCCTGACACGCGCCAGGTTCTGGCCTTCGCCTACGCCATCGCCGGCGACATGGCGGCGGCCGAGGAGACCGCGTTGATCGACCTGCCGCAGGACGTGGCCCGCGCCAACCTGGCCTACTACGAGGGCCTGCGCGAGGCAGGGGTCGGCGATCCGCCGCCCCCGCCGCCGACCCCGAGCTTGGCCGAAGCCATGCCGGCCGACGACATGCCGATGGCCGATCCGGCCATGGCCGAAATGCCGGCGGTGCCGCTCTTCGATCCGGAGGTGGCCACGGCCATTGCTCTGTCAGACGCCGAGTCGGCGCAGCGGCCCTGGACCGAGTGGGGTCAGCTGCCGGACTACTCCAAGACCGTCGCCCAGCTCAATGCCTTGCACGGCGACCGGGAGGAGGCGCCTCAGCAGCCCTGGTCCCTGGCCAACCAGAGCCCGGCCGAGGGTCAGCAGCTGGCCATGGCCGAGACCGGCGCGAGCGACGTCCCCTCGATGTCTGCGGATATCGACTCGGCCGCCCTGCCGGAGGCCGGCACCGACGATCCCTACCTCTCCAGCCTGGAGAAGCTGCTCGCCGAGCTGCCGCCGGAAGACGGCGGTACGCAGGGTGGCATGATGGAATCCATGGAAGCCGAGGCCATGCCCGGCATGCAGGAGCCGGCCGTGGCACCTGAGCCGATGATGGCCCCAGAGCCGCAGATGGCTGGGAACACCAAAGCGGAGCCCGCCATGGCGCCCGCCACGCCGCCAAAGAAACCCGAGATGCAGATGGCCGAAAGCAAGCCGATGGCGGCTGCCATGGCCCCCGGCATGGCCAAGGGCGACAGCTTCTATGCCGTGCAGCTCGGCTCCTACCGCAGCCCGGAGCAGGCGGCCAAGGGCTGGATGCAACTCCAGGCCAACGCCAACGACCTGCTGGGAAGCATGGACCCGGTCTTCACCAAGGCCGACTTGGGCTCCGAAAAGGGGATCTACTACCGCCTGCGGACCCAACCCAATGCCCGCGCCTCCGCCAAGGAGCTCTGCGGCGAGCTCTCCAAGCGCGGCATCGACTGCTTGGTGGTGAAGTCAAAGGCGCCCCAGTCGGACGTGACCTCCGGCTGAGCCGGCAAAGATACGCCAAGATCACGGCAACGGCCGCCCGGTCTCCGGGCGGCCGTTTGCTTTTTGCAGCTGCCGCGATCGGAGATATCAGAGTAATACTCGGCATACCGGTCAATTTTGCGAATATTGCCGAACTTTTACTTCTTCTTAATAGATATCTATTTGAAATACTAAAATAGTTTCCCATATCGGTTTTACTTCTTGAGACCAGAATAAGAATAGATTGAGGCGACCGCAGTCATGAATAAATGGAGAGAGGAAACGAAAAAGGGGATCGCCGACCCGGGACGAGTCTCGGTGTTTTGGGATGCGACCTCGCGCGTGAGGCACAATCTGGCAGTTGCCATGGCCGAGCTGCGCACCGCGCAGCAGGACCGGGCCTTCTTCGCGACCACCCATGGGCTCGAGGCGGCGCCGGCCGAAGACCGGGTGACCGCTACGGCCGTCTCCCGGGCCGAGCCCTGCAGCCATCGCCGCGACGGCCCGCCGCCTGTCCCCGGCCTATAGGGCTCCGGCCCGCAGAGCAGGACAACAACCCGCCGAAACAGAGGGCGGCCCGGAAAGGGCCGCCTTCATTTTTTCGGGCCTAGAAGCTCTCCATCTGCACGGGCAATGCGGCGATGCTCGCCACCCGCAAGTCGGGCCGGATCCGAGGATGATCGCGGTCCACCGAAGTGAACTTGCCGGTCTCGACCTGGATTGCGCGGAGCCCGGCGGCCTGGGCACCGCCGATATCGGCCTCTATATCGTCGCCCACCATGGCCACCGCCTCGGCCTCGAGTTCCAGGTCGGCCAGGGCCAGTTCGAAGAAGGCTCGCGACGGCTTGCCGACGACCAGGGCCTCCCGGCCGCTGGCATATTCCAGCGCGGCCACGAAGGGCCCGAGGTCGAGGGCGATCTCGGTGCCGCGACGCGAGACCCGGTTCTTGTGCAAGGCGATCAGCCGCGCGCCGTCGCGCAGGAAGCCGAAAAGCTGATTCAACCGCTCCCAGGTGAAGTCCTTGTAGAGATCGCCCAGGACCACCGCCTCGGGCGCCTCATCGACCAGCTCGAAGCCGGCGAAGTCCTCGGCCAAGGACGGCGCCGCCGCCAGGTGCAGCTTTCGCAGGCCCTCAGCCTCGAGTGCCCGGGCCGCAGCCACCGGCGGCGTGAAGAGGGCCTCGGCCCCGAGCGGGATCCCGAGCCCTGCCAAACGCGCTGCGATCTCCCGCCGCGGCCGGGTCGTGGTGTTGGTCAGCCCGCGCAGCGCCAAGCTCCGGGCCTCAAGCGCCCGGACCGCTTCGACCGCACCCGGGATCGCCGCGTCCTCCTGGTAGAGCACGCCTTCGAGATCGAGAAGAATTCCCCGAAGCGCCATGGACCGCTCCGCAGGCAGATCGACAAAGATACCGGATCATAGCGGATCTAACGCGAGAAGCCCTCCGCCTTGTCTCTCGAGCCCAGGGTCGTAATCTGGCTGCCGGCAATCAGGGAGGCAGGGCGTGGCGTTCGAGGACATGGCGATCGAGGAGTTCCGGCGGCAGGCCCACGCCTTCGCCGACTGGATGGCCGACTACCTGGCCGGGGTCGAGGGCTATCCGGTCCGGGCCCAGGTCGCCCCGGGAGAGATCGCGGCCGGGCTGCCGGCCGCCGCGCCCGAGCTGGGCGAACCGGTGGAGGCGATCTTCAAGGACTTCCAGGAGCTCGTCCTGCCGGGCATCACCCACTGGCAGCATCCCGGCTTCTTCGCCTACTTCCCGGCCAATGCCAGCCCGCCCTCGGTGCTGGCCGAGATGCTGACCGCAACCCTGGCCGCCCAGTGCATGCTCTGGCAGACCTCGCCGGCGGCGACCGAGATGGAGACCCGAGTCCTGGACTGGCTGCGCCAGCTGCTGGGCCTGCCCGAAGGCCTGCAGGGGGTGATCCAGCACACAGCCTCGGACGCGACCCTGGCCGCCTTGCTGGTGGCGCGCGAGAAGGCGAGCGGCTGGCGCGCCAACGAAGCCGGCCTGGCCGAACTCGGCGCCGAGGGCCTGCGGCTTGCGGTCTACGTCTCGGAGGAAGCCCATTCCTCGATCGAGAAGGGCGCCAAGATCGCCGGCTACGGCCGCGCCGCGGTCCGGAAGATTGCCTGCGACGAGGCCTTCGCGATGCAGCCCGAGGCCCTGGCCGCCGCAATCGCTGCAGATCGTACGGCCGGCATCACCCCGGCCTGCGTGGTGGTGACCCTTGGCACGACCGGCACCGGCGGGGTCGACCCGCTGGCACCGATCGCCGAGCTCTGCTTGCGCGAGGAGATCTACCTCCACGTCGACGCCGCCTGGGCCGGCTCCGCCTTGATCCTGCCGGAGCAGCGCTGGATGATCGAGGGCATCGAGGCCGCCGACTCCATCGCCATGAACCCACACAAATGGTTGCTGACCAACTTCGACTGCACTGCCCACTGGGTGCGCGACGCCGAAGCTCTCAAGCGCACCTTCGCGATCAACCCGGCCTACCTGACCTCGGCCGAGACCGGAGAGGTCATCGACTATCGCGACTGGGGCGTCCCCCTGGGTCGTCGCTTCCGGGCACTGAAGCTCTGGTTCGTCCTGCGCTCCTATGGCGCCGAGGGCCTGCGGGCCATGATCGTTGACCACATCGCCTGGACCGAGGAGCTGGCCGCCGAGGTCCAAGCCCACCCCGACTTCGAGATCACCTCGCCGCCCGCCCTCGCCCTCTTCTCCTTTCGCTACCGGCCGCAGGGCCTGGACGACGAGGCCCGGCTCGATGGCCTCAACGAGGCGCTGCTGACCCGCCTCAACGACTCGGGCAAGCTCTATCTGACCCAGAACCGGGTCCGCGGC
>JASJAL010000383.1 GCA_030067055.1 Kiloniellales bacterium
GGCAGCTCGGCGTATTCGGGATGGATCGGGCAGACGTGATGATGCTCGCCCGGCAGGCCGAGGTCCTGTATGGCGATGTTCAAGACTGCAGCCGAGTCGGTCGCCAAACGCAGCGCCTTGCGGACGCGCGCATCGTCGAAAGGTTTCTCGGTCACCTTGGTGCGCACCACCGCGGTCTTCGCCGTGACCGCCTGGTAGATCGTCACGTCTGGCAGGGTCTTAATAGTATCGAGGACATTCATCTTGGCTTCGTGGAGGCCATGCACCTGTTTCGAGGCCAGTGCTGCCATGCTTGCTGCGGCGTCGTCGCCGAGATCGATAAACTCTAGACCGTCCAGGTGAGGCCCCTCGCCCCAATAGTCGTTTCGCGCCCTGAGCACTGCCCGCTCGCCAACGCTGTAGTCAACCAGCTCGAAGGCACCGGTGCCATTGGAGCCAATCTTGAAGACGCCGCCCTCCTCCGGGTCGATGATGTGCATCGGGTAGTGGAAAAAGTGTTCCGGCACGGCGAGTTGTGGCGCCTTGCAGTTTAGCCGAAACGTATGATCGTCGACCTTCTCGATCGCATTGGCGTCCCACAGCTCGGCGGCTTTCTCGCCGTCCTTCTCCACCTCGTTAAGCATGTAGCCGCTCATCAGGCCGATCATCGAGGAGCCGTTTTCCGGGTCGAGCACGTGCTTGAGGTTCCACACCGCGTCGTCCGCCGTGAAATCGCGGCCACTGTGCCACTTGATTCCCTTCCGAAGGCGGAAGGTCCAGGTGCGGAGATCTTCGCTCGCCTCCCAGCTCTCGGCCAGGTAGGGCCGTGTGATGTTGTCGTGGCCCGTGCGTGTCATGTACTCGCAGACCTGCCGCGTAATGTCGCTTTCGAACCAGCTGTAGGCATGCGGATTGGTTAGCTCCAGGACGCGCATGCCGATGCGGATCGTGCCGCCTTTCGGCATGGCGGCCTGGGCCGGCGTGACCAAGGTTTCGCCCGTGAACTTGCCGGCAAAAGCATAAGCGGCGCCGGCTGAAACACCCAGCAAGGTGGCCGTGCGGAGAAATTCACGGCGGTCGCAGAGTCCATCTGAGAACTGCTGCTTCAGCTTCGGGATATAGGGGTGTTCGACCTTGTCCTTCATAGCTTCCCTCCCAAGTTCGCAGGTCCGCGAAAGCCCTCAACTTCACTGTGGTGCCGGGATGAACGCGTGAGACCGACCGACTTCCTGCGGTTGGGCGCCAAGGCCCAGCTTTCTGCGGCGTCCCTTCTTACCGGACAGAAGACGCCACCAGTTCTTACCTGGGCTGATCGTAACAGGTGTCGCGCAGGACGGACAGCCTGGCCGGCGGCGGTATGAACCGGAGAGTCCGTAGCCGCGCTCTAAGGAGAAAAACGGCATCGCCGGCAGAGCGACCGGGAATCGCCAGAGGCGGACATCCACTACTTCCCTACCTGCGTAGATTCTGTTGTTAGCCGACGCAATGACACGTCACGCATGATTTAGTGAAATCAACATTCATCGACCGCCATCGCATGAGTCTCGGCGCACCGAAAACATCGACCCGAATTCTCGGGTGCTTGCCTCTAGGTGGAAGCAGCGGGCGTCCAACGCACCGCGATTGTGTCTTCCCGGTCCTCCATCTGCGTTCTCGCCCCGACGCAGGTTGCCTCAAGGATTTGGCAGATGCACTTTGTCGAAAAAGCTGACGCCGAATGGCCGATGTCTGTTTCTATGGCTTGGAGAGTTGACAGGACGAACCATGAGCCAACCAAGGCTGAAGAAACCGGTCGTTGGTCGTGCTGAGATCGTCATCAGGAGCACGCCCGACACAATATTTGAGTTCATTGGCGTGGGTTTCTTTACCAACTATCCGCGCTGGTCACCCGAAGTGGTCGAACTCGAACAGCTCAGCGACGGTGAAATTGGCGTAGGAACGATGGCCCGCCAGATACGCATCGATCAACGGCAACGGTTGGAGTCGAAGTTTCAGGTCACGAAGTTCGAGGTCGGGGAGTGCGTGGAATTCAAGGGGGTTCCTGATCTATTCCGTTGCACGTTCGACATTCGCGCCATCAACCCGGGCGCCAGGACCAATCTGACCTTCACGTTCGAGGGACTGGAGTTGCGTTCCTACATGCGGCCATTCGAGAAACTGATCCGTCGCGTGGTTCAGGATGGTGCGGTTCGTACTACCAGGAACATCAAGCACCTGATCGAGTTTCAGGAGCGACGGCGAGCACGCTCTAGCGCAACAAAAACCATTCGATAGGGAGCTGCCCGATGTCTTTTGTCGTTGAAAAGGACCCTAATCTCATACCGCAGATACTGTCGACCATATTGGATTCGACCAGTAATGGTATCACCCTGGCAGATCCAGATATCGAAGACATGCCGATCATTTACGCCAACAAGTCATTTGAGGCGATGACCGGCTATGAGCAGGCCGAAATCATCGGCCGTAATTGTCGTTTCTTGCAGGGTACGGATCGTGAGCAAGAAGCCCGCTTTCACCTGCGCAGGGCGATTGACGAACGTTTGCCGGTCGAAGTGGACATCCGCAATTACAGGAAAAGTGGAGAGATGTTCCACAACCACCTCGCCCTAACGCCGCTATTTGACGATGAAAATCAGCTACTCTATTACCTCGGGGTTCAGTATGACATTACAATGCAGGTCGAGGCGGCCGAGGAACTTGAGCGGTTGAAGCAGAGGCTGGCCGAGCTCGCAGCGACGCCGAGTGATTAACCCGGCACGCGCTCTGGCATAGCGCTCGTTCTGGTCCAGCCAAGCGCTGATGAACTCGCGATGCCGCACACCCCAATGGCTCCGAAGAACACTTAAATGGCTTGGGGCCAACATGGGCTAAGGCGCGGGCGCTATAGGACATCCACCTCTAATCACGTTCCTTGGACCGGCCCACCAAGAAAATGTCAATGTTGTTCACAACGATTCAGATCTCTGGTTTGGGCCATTGCACCCCGTCACCGACTGCTACCATTCACTTCTGGAAACGAGGGAAGAGCGGTCCTCAGCGCTCTGACGTCTGAAGCTGGGGCAAGACCGGACTTGGCGAACGTTAGCAGGCTACGGCAATTTCTAGCCACAACCGGACTTCCGGGGGCTTCAGAGTTGGCATCGCAAGTCCCTTAACCCACGATCAGATCCATGACCCACCGATCACGCACATTGAAGCCCGCGTGTAACCAACCCAGCCAATTCTATACCCGTTGCGCTCTAGCCGACCCTCCCGGCCGGCCGGAAGCTCCCGCGCATGGACTGGGCCTTCTCATAGACTGCTTTAGCGTCAACTGAAGTAATCGCCGGCACCGTGCGCAGGTCGGTTACTGTACCCGAAGCGGCCGCGGTTAGGAGGGCGGCGAGGATGTCCTGTTCACTCTCGCCTTCCGAGATGATCAAGAAGTCGTGGTCGCCGAACGTAACGTAGTAATCCAAGAGTTTGCCACCGCTCGACTCCATAAGTGCCGCCACGGCCTGGAAGCGGTCTTCTGGCTTATTGAGGATGCCCTCGAGGGCCTTTGCCGTGAAGCGGCCTTGCGTGATGTAGGTGGTCATATTGCCTTCTCCTCTGGGTTCCTTGGTTCAACTGACACGGCCGCGCGCGTCACCGTGGGGCGGGCCTGGGAATCGTTACGTTATTACCGGGGTGAAGGCTGCGGGTCCGGGATTGGGCGCTAAACGGACCGATGGGCTACTTGCTCGCAACGGCGAGACATAGCCAGAAGGAGAAGTGGGCGGTTGATTGAGCAACCGCATCTTGACACCTGGATGCGGGCGGTGCGGGCCTCCGACTGCGTCACGGACGGGAGCCCAGATTCTGAGCGATGAACCAGCTGAATTGCTCACTCGAACTTCGCAGGGATCGCTTTGGGTGTTGGACAGCGCAGACCCAACGTCGTGAGACCCTAAACCTGTTGCTCGTATGGACCTTAAGTTCCGGTGCGCACCGCTTTCCAATAGTCGTAGTTCAACTCACGCATCAGGAGATCATGCCACTGGCGCAGGCAGTGTCGCATCGGCGCAGCCCAGACCTTGGCCGTACAACCGTCGATCATATGGTTGGCCCAATGGAGTCCGCTGCCGGCGGGAGGTCGCCAGGCCGTAGCCCTGGCCCAAGCGCCATCGGGTGGACCTGAGGACGCAGTCTGGCCGGGCGCCGGGAGCGAGTTGATGAGCAAATTGGTTGCCCGCACCGCTTCAACTTGCTTGCCGCCGTCATCGACCAGATCGGCACCTAGTCTGCGCAACGTGGTTGTCGCCAACGCCACGTCCTCGCCTGTTTGCGGCCTAACGTCACCTGGCTCCGGCGCTGGCAGCAGCGACACCTGATCGCCGACAAGGACCGACACTCTGACGGGATCTAGCCGGGCGACCTGGGCCGTATCCAAGGTCGCATAGACACTGGTAATGGTGCGCGCTGCAGTCAGCGTCAGCAAGTCGCCGGCGGGCACATGACGTGTCGTCCCATCCGCGCGCTCGACGATCAACGTCAGATCGCTTGGGTTAATCGCGTGGTAAACAGTGCCGGCCGCCGGAATGGGTCGCGACTGTTGCAGGCAGAAACTGGTGAGCTCCGCCCGACATTTGCCGTCCAAGCAAGTCATTGGCGTGGCGTCGCCATCCGAAGCTACAAGCGCAAGGATTTGCGGGGCTGCGACAGCTTTGTGACCGACCACACCGAAGGCCATCAAGAGCACGGCCAGCAACAGCGATTGGAGAAGACGAGAGGAAGACATGGCGATACCTCCAGTCCAGTACTGAAAACAAATCGATGACAGCCATCCAACTCGGCCAATACATACTACGCGAGGATCAGCATAATCACTAGCAGCACCGCTCGGTTCCTTTCTCGAGACGAACGGCACGATCCTCCGATAGTCGTTGGCTCGCGCGGGAATCCGTTCTCGCCAGCCGCGTTCCCCATTAAGGCACCGGCGAACGAGAGTTCCGCGGGCTGGTCAATGGTGGTCTACCGACTTGCCGAATGGCCGCTTCGGGTCAGAATCTGCCTATCAGCCGCAGCTTCTTGAAGGCCCGCTTTCAGGGGTTCTCTGGACCTCACCGAGAGCAGGTCCGGACGGACGACTTTAGCCGGGCTTGTCGAAAAGGCCCCTTGGGGCACTGGCTGCGCCAGCCTCGACCTCTTCCTTCGGCTTGCAGATTTGGAGCGTGCGCCCGGGCCGGCGCTCAAGACGCTGGAGGATGCGTGGGCGCAAAGGGCGGCCGCTGCGGCTGTGCTTGCGGATCCGCCTCGATCTTTCCAACCCAAGGATTCCGAGAACTTTTCTGCGACTTGGTGTGACTTCTGTGACCACCGCGTCGCCGGCGCTCGGTCCCTGCTAGGATCGGGCCTAGAACGGAGGCCGTCCGGAGTGGAGGGAGGCCGGGTCGATGCTACAGGTCGGAACGCGTCTGAACCGGGGACTCTGTCTGCTCGTCTGCCTCGCCCTGGCGCTGGCCGGCTGCACCAACTACCGGATGAGCCTGGATCCGATCGAGCTGGACGATCCCGCCGCCGGTGCTGCGGCGCCCGGCGGCGTGGCCACGGACGAAGACTTCGAAGCGCTGCGGGAGCCGCCGCGGCCGCTGTTCCGCCAGCAGGAGCTCGAGGAGCCGCCCGTCGAGGGGACCCTGGACGGCTGGGTGCGCCTGCGCTTCGCGGTCAGCGAGACCGGGGCGGTCGAGGAGATCGAGGTCCTGGAGTCCAGCGACTTCCGGCTCGAGGCTCCGGCCGTGCGGCTGGTCTCGGACTGGACCTACACGCCCGGTACGGTCGACGGCACGCCCGTCGCCTTCGCGGGCCAGGAGGCTTACGTCACCTTCTTCGAGGAGCCCAATGTGATCGACACGCCGGAGGAGTACTTTCTGATCGGCGCGGCCATCTTCGTCGTCTTTTTTACCTTGAGTATCTTGATCTTGGTCTTCGGCGGCGACTCCACCACCGTCGCCGGCGCCGGCGCCGAGTGACCCGGGCGCCATGGGGCGCCTTGCAGGTCCGGACTTTAGGTCAAAGCGGAAAGAACCAGATCGAGCCCCCCGGACCTGACGACCAAAGGGTCTGGGGATGCAGGCATTGCAAAGCCAGTCAATCGTTTGGACACAGCCAAAGCCACCGTCGAGGGGCTCGAGGGCGGGTTAGACGTTTCCCATCTTTCGGCGGTCCCGCACTCAGGCCCCGTTGCGCCGGCGGCGCCGGCGGCGGCCCTCCGTGGGTTCCGTCTCGGACCTGGCGCTGCGCGATACCGGCAGCCGGACCGCCTTGGCGAGGTTGGGAAAGGCCGCCGTGGAATGCGGGATGCCCATGGCCTCGACGAAGTGGGCCTGGAACTGCGGCTCGACCGCGGTCTCGACCTTCTCGACACCGCGGACGATGCGCTGGATCTCGTCGCGGGCGGTCTGGTTCAGAAGCGCGATCCGGGCCCCGGTGCCGGCGGCGTTGCCGGCCGCGTAGACGTGCGCCAGGTCGCAGTCCGGGATCAGGCCCAGGATCATGGCGTACTTGACGTCGATGTGGCTGCCGAAGGCGCCGGCCAGGACGATCCGGTCGACCTGGTCGATCCCCAGGCGGTCCATCAGCAGACGCGCGCCGGCGTAGAGCGCAGCCTTGGCAAGCTGGATCGCCCGTACGTCGTTCTGGGTGATGCGGATCTCGGGCTCGCCGGCGTTCAGCAGGTAGGAGAAGGTCCGCCCGTCGGCCTGGATCCGGGTGCTGCGGGCCTGGGCGCCGCCGTCAAGGGTGCCGTCCCTGGTCAGCACGCCGGCCAGGTAGAGCTCGGCCAGGACCTCGATGATCCCGGAGCCGCAGATCCCCGTGACTCCGGTCGCCGCCGTCTCCGCCTCGAAGCCCGCCTCGTCCGACCAGAGCTCGCTGCCGATGATCCGGAAGCGGGGCTCCAGGGTCTCGGGATCGATGCGGACCCGTTCGATG
>JASJAL010000384.1 GCA_030067055.1 Kiloniellales bacterium
CCGCCGGACAAGATTCAATCCATCCGGGAAGGCACGAACGCGGCACGGCACGCGACCAACATCGCGGCAGGTCTGGAGGCGGTCGGCTATACCCAGATTGAGAACACCACCTGTCGCGGCCGGATTTGCGAGGCCAAAGCTCTCTGGGAGAACAAGCCCGTGAAGCTGAGGATCGAACTGAGGACCGGTCGCGTCGAAGCGGTGGCACAGTAGCGATCTCGCCTCGGGGCCCAACCTCAGGCTCTTTTGAAAGGCCAAGTCGGTACGGCCAGGAGTTGCGGCTGCTCTTGTCGCGAGGGCGTGGAAACCGCTGGGAATCGTCGTCTGGGACAGGAAGTCAGCGCGCCCGAGTTGCCCCGGGCTCCGCGTCGATGCGATGGATTGGCGGGACGAGACCCCGGGGAAAGCGCCCCGGGGTCCCTAGTCGGCGTTGCTCCGGTTATTGGGCCGCGGCGAGATTCTCCCGCGTCGCTTCGAGCTCGAGACTCACAGGGGTCGGGTTACTAATCGTGTCGAGGATCGGGCAGTGCCGGTCGACGATCGCCTTCAGCTTCTTGAGGTCCTCCTCGCTCGCCGGGCTATCGATCCGGACGATCCCACGTATCCCGGAACAGCCCGGTCGCACAGCTTCATCGACGCCAACGAAGCCGCGCAAATCGAGCCGGCCTTCGAGCTTCACCGAGACGCTGTTCACCGGGATGCCGAGCGCATCGGCGTAGAGGCGATAGGTGATTTCCTGGCAGCTGCCCAGCGCCGCCAAGAGGTACTCGGGCGGTGTCGGGCCGTTGTCCTCGCCACCGAGGGCCTCGGGCTCGTCGACATCGAGGGCGAAGTCGCGCGCCCTGACCCGGCTGTGGAAACTGTCGGTCAAGCGGCCTTCGGTCTCGGCCAAGATCACGGCGCTCTCCGGCTCCTTGGCGAAGGCATCGCGGGCATCCTCGTAGAGTTGCTTGAACTTACTCATGGGTCGGTGCTCCTTTTCGTATCTGGGGACCACGGAGACCACCCCGTGGCGCTTTAGCGGTTGTTGCGCGGCCGCAAGCTGCCCCATCAAATTCCGCGGGCCCGGACCACCCGGGCCAAACGACAAAACCCGCCGCAGCTGGAGCTGGGCGGGTGATCCGGCCTTCGCTTTAGCTGCATTTCTTAAGCGCCCGCAAGCTGACGGCTCAAATCGGCGCTGATTTAGCGAAGCTCACTGCTCGCAGCCTGTCAACTGGATTCTCCCATTACAGTCCCGCAAGTTTGGCAGGCAAGACCCGTAAGGTAGCGCTCCGCGCGTCGAAGCGGTGGCACAGGAGCCATCTCGCCTCGGGCCCTAACCTCAGGCTCTTGTAAAGGCCAAGTCGCTACCGGCAGGGAGCCGCCTGCCGGTATCGTGAGGGTCTCAGACTGGCTAGACCCGCGCATCACCAGGCATAGCCTGAGACGATGAGTTCCCGTCCGCAAAGAGATGCGTGCCGTGCCTCTTCGGCTCGCTCAACCCGGGTTGCCTGGAGCCTGAGTCGCGCCCGCGGGAATTTCGATGCAGGGAATCTTCTCGTCGCACCAGATGTGGAGCGTGGGATCGATCCAACTGGGGTCGTCGAGCGTGCCCGCCTTGATGAAGGCGACGGCGCCATAGGCTGGACCGTGGCTCATCAGGTGCGATCCGCAGTTGGAGCAGAACTTCCGGAAGAACGTTTGGCCGCTCGCGCCGCTACGGTCCTCGTAGGTGCGCAGCGACTCGCCGTCCAGAACCAGGCTGTCTTCCGGCACGGCGACATTCAGCGAAAAGGCCGAGCCCGAGACTTTCTGGCAAGTCTTGCAATGGCAGATGGCCTGCATGACCGGCTCGGCCTCGGAGCTGTAGCGTGCTTTACCGCAAAGACATCCGCCTTCGATCTTCGACATGGCTTCCTCCCCCAATCGCATTTCAAATCGTGCGCGAGTGGACATTCGGCTTTCCGGGCGCACGAGCGAAGACGATAGCTTGCCGCGGCCCCGCCCGGGAAGCCAAAAGGCCAAACCGGCGATGCCGAGCCTTTTTCTGGAGTGTGAGGATTTCGAAGCAATTGCGGCGGCTCTACACTCCAAGCCAGACGTCGTGCAGTCAGGTCACTGAAGGCTGGTGATGACCCATTTCGCAAGTCACCTGGCGTTCCATCGGGAAGTCTCAGCTCCTGATGAATTGGCGCAGCCCGACGGCATCTCTGCCTGCCATGATTGTGGACTCCTCAAGGCGATCGGGTAGAGTGAGCCTCGAAAGTCTACCACTTTACGACAAACAGGGGGTTCTCATGCGACGCCTTACCACTCTTTGCGTTGCCTTGATTTTCGGCGGATCTGCAGCGGCGATGGCCGCCGATCCGCCAAACACTTTGGGACAATCCGTCAACAAGGGCACCAACGCAGCACAGCACGCGACCAACGTCACGGCAGCGTTGCAAGAGGCTGGTTTCACCGATGTCCGGGATGCCAGCTGCAGCGGCGAGATCTGCAATGCCCTGGCGACCTGGGAAGGCAATGCCATGAACCTCCGGGTCGAACTGAGAACCGGACGCATCGGAAAGACCGGCGGAAGTGGCCCAGACGTGCCCGGCGGTCCGCCGAACACCTTGGTGCAAAACATCGCAAAGGGCGCCAATGCGAAGCGGAACGCAGACGACGTCACGGCAGCGCTGCAGCAGGTGGGCTTCACCCAAGTCCAGAATGCCACCTGCAGCGGCGAGATCTGCGAAGCCCAAGCTCTCTGGGAAGACAAACCGCAGAAGCTGAGGGTCGAGCTTAGGACCCGGCGCATCGAAGCGGTCGCCCAGTAAGACAAGTGCGCCAAAGGGGGTCGCCACCCTTGCGTGGCGGCCCCTTTGCTATGGCCGGTCCGGTTCGAGGTGGTTTAGGTCATGCGCAAAGTAGACAACTCATCTTGCCGGATATGGACGAACGGTGAATTCCGACTAGGAATTGCCGTACCTGGCCGAGGCTCGCCGCGTTCGGGTTGGTCTCAACTCCGGACCCGTCGGAGCCCATCTCCGTTGTCCAGGCGACGACGATTGCTGTAATTCCAACTCCGGACGTGCGGTGAAGGTCCGCCCCACGGCAAGGTGTGACCCGGAGCGGATGTTTCTTTCTCAGGATGGTTCCCATTCACTGCCTTTAGGCGGAAATGCTAACGCTTGCCTCAAATGATTTGTACCCTTTGGCGGAGCGCTTAACTCGGGGCGACGGCCGTGGCTGAACTAATTCTGGTCCTGATACCGATTGCGTTGCTGGACAGCACCTCGATCATTCCTCTGTGCATTGTCATCTTGGTAATTCTGCTTGGCGGTCCGAGCCCTCTGTTCCGGAGCACAGGCCTGCTGGCTGGCATTTTCGTGACCTACCTGGTTTGCGGCTTGTTGATCCTGTTCGGCCTGCAGAGCGTGTTCGATACTATCAACGCCTACGCCCTAGAGGTCTGGCAAGACCCCAACACCGCGGAGCTGATGTTTCAGATCTTGATCGGCTTCGTGCTTGTCGTCTTCGGCTTTCGTATTGGCCGAGCCCGCAAACAACAGGTCGAGAAAAAGGCTCCCACCGCGATGACGGCCAGCCGGGCCTTTCTCGCCGGCGCCGGGATGACCATTGTTGGCATACCGGGTGCTGTGCCCTATCTCGCGGCCATCGACCTCATCCTCAGAAGTGATCTGACGGCCAGGCAGGAGGTTATGATTCTCGTCGTCTACAACATCGTTTTTGTTGCGCCCCTCGCTGCCATCGTGGCCTTGCGTTTGGTGCTCGGTGAGCGCAGCCAGGGCCTTCTATACAGCGTCAGAGGCTTTTTTGACCGATGGGGCCTGAGGGTCGTCGTTGGCCTGATGCTCGTGCTTGGAGCGCTGCTCATTATCGACGGTGTCGGCTGGTTCCTTGGTACGCCGCTGATCCCGGTTTGATGGTCATCGACGTCCCATATTTCTCTTTGGTCTGCCTGTGGCTAGAAATCGCCGTGCCCGGCGTTGCGTTCCCAAGTCCGGGTTAACACCAACTCCGGACCTGTTTGGGCCCAGGTCCGTTCTTGAGGCGCTTACGACTGCTGTTTTCCTAGCTCCGGACATGCGGTGATGGTTTGCCCCACGGCAAGGTGTGGCCCGTTGCAGTCCTCGAGAGACATGACTGGCTCGCTCTGAAGTGGGCGTCCCTGCCGGGGAGGTCGGAGCAGGCGATCTTCGAAATGCCTCCAGCGCACTAAAGGCTTTCTTTCGCCAACCAGGCTCGACGTTTGCCCTCGTGCTCGATCGCTATGGTACGCTCCTCGCGCCAACGAGACGGCGGACGAAGCCAACGAGGTCGCTGTCCGTCACACGTAGTTGCGCCGATGAGGGAACGGACAACAGGGAGGAGAATGATGGAAGACCTTGGTTCAGATCGCCGATCTTTTCTCAAAAACGTAGGTGGCGGATTGATCGCAGCCGGCGCCGTGTCCGCGGTTGCCCAGGATGCTGCGGCGGCAGGCCATGAGGCCGTGACCCAGACACAAGAGACGCAGGCGGCAATCACCCCGCAAAAGGCCCTGCAGATGCTCAAGGACGGCAACGCAAGGTTCGTCGCGGGGAAACCGCTCAAGCGGGACTATTTGGCGCAGGTCAAAGCGACTAGCGCTGGCCAATTTCCCTTCGCGGCCATTGTCGGTTGCATCGACTCGCGCGAGTCCGCAACGCTGACCTTCGACCAGGGGATCGGCGATGTCTTTGCCGCGCGCATTGCCGGAAACTTTGTCAACGACGATCTTCTGGGGAGCCTTGAATTTGCCTGCGCGGCCGCCGGCGCTAAACTCATTCTCGTCGTCGGTCACTCCGAATGCGGCGCCATCAAAGGCGCCTGTGACGACGTCGTGCTGGGCAACCTCACCCAGACCCTGGCCAACCTGAAGCCCGCGGTCGCGGCCGTATCGGGCTTCGACTCGGATCGGTCATCGGCGAACGCCAAGTTCGTCCAGGCTGTCGCTGAGAAGAACGTCGAGCTGACGGTCGCCAGGATCAAGCAGCGCAGTGCCATTTTGCGTGACATGGCGGAGAAGGGCGACATTGGCATCGAGGGCGCCATGTACGATGTCCACACAGGGAAAGTGATGTTCATGTAGGGTGCTGACGGTGCAGCCGTCGGGATCGGTCCTGCAGGCTGCACTTTGGCTTTGGCTAGCGGTTACCGCTGCGCAGTCATTCCAGTTCGCCAGATGGGTATATATATGGATGTCGGCTTCTAGGATCGGCCCCAACCTCTCGTTATGTCTAGAATCCGACGTGCCCGGCGTTGCGTCCCCACGTCCGGGTTGACACCAACTCAGGACCCGTTTGGGCCCATGTCCGTTTTCTAGGCGACTATGGCCGCTGTGGCTCCAGCTATGGATGCGCGGTGAAGGCCCACCCAACGACAAGGTGTGACCAGGATCAGAAGTCACCCCAGTATTTCATCGAGAGGTCGTAGCTCCTCAGTTCCGGGCGCCACAGGGGGAAGGCCCAATCCAATACGGCACCCCTTGACACGGATCAAGGTTCGGCCCGCCATGGTCAATTGCCAAGCTGCTATGGCGGCGCCTTGATTCTGATCTTTGTGCCATACGCAACGAACCTCCGCTCCTCGGCCTCCTGGCCCGGATGCGGGTGATCAAGCTGAGCGTGCAGAGACACCTCCGCAGACGTTCCGCGTTGCCAGGACGAGATTTCAGTTGCTTATTCTGCCGCGTCCCCAGCAAGTGTCTGCGACGGAAGTTCGCCAAAAAGGTTCCGATAGCGGTGCGCGAACCGGCCGAAATCCCACATGCCTATATTGGCTGCGACCTGGGTGACAGTCACGATATCGGACGCTGGCTTGGCAAGCTGGCGCCGTGCGTCGCAGAGCCGACTGACCTGGATGTATTGGCGAGGGGAGACGCCGAGGTACTTCTGAAATCCCTCACGCAAGGTCCGCTCGGGCACTCCGGTCACAGTGACGAGATCCCGGACCGTCACAATCCGATGAGGAAGGTCCTCGATCAGTTCGACGGCGTCGAGAATGAGCTGCCAATCAGCCTTTCGGGGGCGTCCGAGTGGCCTCCGGACCAAACTTGGATGGCACTCGCCGAGGCGTTCGATTGTTGACAGCAGCTCGTCGCGCTGAGCCGCGAGGGATGCTGGCTCGATCATAATGGAAGGCTCGACTCGCGCGTAGCGGATCAAACGCTCTGCGAACGACCAGATGGCCTCCGTGGCACCGCTTGCCGCAAACCTGCGAATGCCGGTCGTGGTGGTCAGCCACCGGAGCTCATCGGTCGTTTCCACGAACTCGACCGGGAGACTGATCGACATCCAGTGATTCGCGGCGTAATCAACGAAGCAGAACTCGGCACCCGGCGCCAGTACCATCGCCAAGCCCGGCTCATGCTCCACCCCATTGCTTTTCCTCTGAAGGGCCGACCGGCCTCGGTCGACCAAGACGTAGGCATCCGGCTGCGCCGCGCCCATAAGCATCGAGCCACCGCCTTCGGAGCCCGCTTGAATGTGCACCTTGTCCGAGAGGCTGGCAAACTGCAGCGACCAATGGTGTTGCTCAATACGCGTCGGCCGGTACCGGACGTCCGCGTGCGCAATCGTCTCCTCGAAGGCGTCGAACTCGCCGAAAGCAACCTCGGTGAGCACTGGAAAGTCTCCTTGAGAATTCGCCGGAACTACGTAGACAATCCAGGAATGAGCTTACCCAATGGCGACAAGGTAAAAAAGGGACTCCGATTGGTATTCCTTATGGAGCATGCTCGAGGAGCAGGCGTTGGGTTGCGACGTGCAGTGGGCGGGTCCTCACTGTTTGACGATGGGCGACAGATGAACGATCGAGGGGGGAGAGACCAATGAGAAGAGCGACACTAGGCTTTTTTCTTGTTCTAGGCATTGGGTTTTGCAGCCCATTCCTTGCTGCAAATGCCCAGGAGATCCGA